>CALUUL010000175.1 GCA_944323945.1 Candidatus Gastranaerophilales bacterium | reverse complement strand
GAAATAAAAAATACTATTTTTCAAGAGATATCCCTCGCTAACATTCATACGACTAGTATGGGTTAGCAAGGGACAATTATATTATAACAAATTTTTATATTAAATTCAACTGATGTAATAAAATCAAATTATTTATTTACAAATGATATCCTCGACTTGTAACGTACTACTAGTACGTCCAGTATCGAGGATATCATAAGTTATAATACAAATTACTACAGAAAAGTAGTATCTATATTATCACCAATTATATTATGACAGATTTTATTTATAACTTCAAGGGCATATTATGTTTATTAAGTATATTTTGATATATTCAAGAATAATATATGTAGTTATTTTCATCTTGATAATTTTTTATTTCTTTTATGCCAAGTTGTTCTTTTGTATCAAGTTCTTTTTCAAATTTATTCATTATTTCAAGAAATATATTTTTTTTAATTTCTACATCTATTGCAAAATCAATATGGTTCTTTTTACTTTCCCAATCTTGAATTTGAAATCTAATTGTATCATTATCCAATACCCATACAAACCATTTAGATTTACTTACTTCTTCTATAATTAATTGAGCGTAGTTTTTTGTTTTTATATCATTAAAAAATTTTTTAAAATCATTTTTCATAAGAGAATAATCTATACATTCTTGGTAATTTTCTTTATTTGTTTTTATTTCAATATTAAAATATAGATTGAAAGAATTATCTTTATCAATGGAACTTTCATCAATTTCATCATAAGTTACATTTATTTCTATATTTTCAATTTTTTTAGTTTCTCTTAATGGTAACGGTAATTTTTCATCAGGATAAATAAACCATCTTCCTGTATCCGAATTATATAACCAATTTGAAAGTATATGGATTTTGTATGGTTCTATTTTAGGATTCCAATTTGTTTTTGGTTTATTTCTTGTTATACCTGCAGCAAATACTTCATAATCTTTCCAATTTTTTTCTATTTTGTATTTTGAACATTGATACTCTGCAAATAAGGTGCTTCCTGGAAGTATTGCAAGTTTCCATCCTTCTTTATAATCATCTTTGTAAAATACATATTGATATGAATAGAATAAAGGAATATTTTTTAATTGAAGTATATTTTTTATATTAATTTCATCTAATTCTTTTTTCTTATGTATTCTTTCAATACTTTCTATTTCTTTATCTACTTCAGTTTTTAATTTTACATAAGATATTAAAGTTAAATTATCAAGAAAAATTTTGTAATTTTCATCAGAAACAATAAATCTTACCCAACCTTTTTTATATTTATAATATTGAATAACGCCTGAGTGTGGGATTTTCTTTATAAATAATTCAGAAGAAAGTTTATAATAGTAGGCTTGATTTAATTTAAAATCTTCTAATAAATTTAAATCTTTCTTTATACATTCTTCTTTTGCCAAATCTGCTGTAAGTATAATTTTCTTATTGTTATTAAGAGCTAAATATCTTTGAAAGAAAAGCCATTCATTACTTTCATTAACAGGTCCTTCCCATAAGTGGGAGATATAAGAATAGTAATATATACCTTTCAATGATTTGCAAAAGTATTCTTCTCCATTTGTATAAAAAAGACCATTTATAAAATCAGGTGTCTTAAGTATATCCTGATTATAAATTAGTATATCTCCAATATTTAATCCAAGTCTGTCACATTCTCCATTTGCAAGTTGAATAATATATTTTGTCTGATAACCTGATATAGAATTATTAAAAACGGAGCTTCGTTTTTTATATATTTTAATAATTGTCCCAATTTCATTACAAAAAAGTATATCAGAAGAAATTTTTATTTTATCAGTAAATACTTTATTTGGATATATTTCACTATAATCGTAGATAATTCCTATATTTTGTAGTGTTTTATCCTTAAGAAAAGAAGCATTTTTTTCTTCATCTGCTTCTAGTGTTCCAAGTGATAAATTAGCATATTCCCCATTTATTTTTCTGATTTTGTAATTTTGTATTTTCATATATCCATTTGAAAAGATTATTTATTTAAATATTCTATTGTTTGATTATATCATAGCTCAACTTAATTAATATATGAATATTTTGCAAATGAGGCAATAGAAATAAGTTTTAACACATATTTGGGGTTTGAAACAAATATGTGCAAATGATAACTTTGTACTGCAAACACTTGATGTTAGAATAATTCAGAGTAATACTGTAAATATAAATAAGTTAAAATGGAGAAATTCTGGATAGTATTTCGAGTCTTGATTTTTCCAATTTTATAAGGAAGAGACCGACTAAGGTCTCTTTTTTTATGGCAAAATTCCGCGGCTTGCGGGTTTGACCCAAAAACAGAGAATTTCTTTTTGTAATTTTTTTAAGATTTTTCGCGATATAACTTAAAATTCTCTTTTGGCTGATAAAAAGAGTCCTTTTGAAAATTAATTTGTATCAAGTGTTTAGATAAAAGGACCTGAGCTCCTAAAACATATTTTGTAGGTAAATTTCTATTAGAGCTATGGCCCATAATTATATAATTTTATCGTGTTTCTTTAAGTTGCA
>CALUUL010000174.1 GCA_944323945.1 Candidatus Gastranaerophilales bacterium | reverse complement strand
CGCAAACAATTTTTTTCATACCGTAAATCTCCTATGAAATATTCAATTTTTGTTCTGTTTATCTCCCCAATAAATTCAAATTTTTTATTCGATAACTTAGGATTTTATTTAGACTTATTTTTTATTGGCTCTCCATTTTCATCAATTTCTCCCTCAATCCATGCCATAATACCAAACTTGCAAAAAGGGCATATAATCGCTTCTTTGTAAACCTCTTGCTTGCAACGTGGGCAAATAATATATTCGTCATTCTTTACATTTTCCACCTGTTTATCACTCCTTTACAACATCCGATTTTCTGCTCTACAACTTAGGAATTGTCATATATGGGGAAAAGACTTTATCCAGTCATCTAAGCCACAGCCCTCAATACTACATATAACTACTCTATTCCACCGCTCTCGAAGAGATTTTCCATCAAATATCGGTGCTTCTACTAATTCTTTTGCGCTTTCAAATTCACACCCGTCTTCAATATCACAATATCCCACCCAATAAGGCTTTTCATATTGCGGGAGATACCCCAAATAATGTTCATTCTTATCCGCATCATCGGCAAAATAAAAACAAGTCTCATCAATGTTTATCCCTGCCTCTAACTGTCTAAAGAAAAAATCCCATTCCATAAATAACCTCCTCTATCTTATGGAACTACAAATTCCAAATTTTTGCTCTACAACTTAGGATTTGTCGCTTTGTTAACTTCCCGATACTGTAATCATATATTTCTCACTTCTTTTCTATTTTCATCTGTTGTTGCGCTGTTTAGATTTATGATTGATGATCACTTTTATTACAATGCAAATCAGTAACAAAATAATGGTAAATACGCCATATATCAAGATGCTTGTATACCACGGCGCTGATTGCACAACATATAATTCGGGATGAGTTTTGAAGTCCCAAACAGTATAAACCCCGTGCCCAATAAATACACCAATAAAAACAGCAATAAAGATGTTTAAAATGATGTTTATTTTTTTCATGCAATCACACTCCCTTGAGCAAATTCCAATTTCTGCTCTACAACTTAGTATTTACAAAAAAGATATAATTGCATAACCTGATATTAAAATTCCTGCTACAATAGCAATTCCCCCTAAAATATAATTTGTTTTAACACCCGTTTTCCCCATTCTAATCCAAATAGTTCCTTTTGTTATTATAAAAATTCCCAAGAAAATAGATATTATTTTTTCCATGTCCGCTTCTCCTTCTATATCTTTCAATTATCATTTCATAAAATGTAATTGCGCTAACTGTTTAATCAAATCATTTTCTTCAGGCGTTTTTATAGGGGCAGACTATCAAATCTTTTACAAGAAAGATTTTCGCATTTTCCACAATGTTTTAACTTCTTGTTATTTACACAACAGACATATATTCCGCATATTTTCTGCTGCATATTCAAACCAAAACACTTTCCCTTTGATTGTAGGACAGCCTTAACAGTCAGTCGGATAGTAAGAACATTCTGGACACATAGCACCACAACAACTAAAAATTTTCCCCATTCACATTCTCCCGTATAACTTCCAGTTCTCAATTTGACAACCTAGGATTTGCTTATTTTAATTTAAATATTTGCCTGTTCGGCGCCACTACACCGAAGATAGCAATTAGTAGTATATATTTTTATTAATAAAATCTTTTATCTGTTTTGCGGCTTCTTCTGCATTGCTCATAATAGCGGGATGTCCTCCACTTGGGAAAAGATGGACGCAAGATTGCGGAATCAAGGAAGCCATTTCACGATATTCCTCTTCGATATTACTTCGACAACTTTTATCTTCTCTACTTCCCATGAATAGAATAGGTATTTTTAATTCACACAACGGCTTATGGAATAGCGGTCGCTTTTCTTCGGCACATATTAATAGTGCTTCTGTATCAAGGTTAACTACGTTCTCCCAATCTGCTCCTTGACACCATTCGTAAAATTGCCTTGACTGTGTGTCTGCTTTCGCTGCTTTTCTTTCAGATAAAAGATTAGCGGAAAAATTTTCATTAAGAGTGCGCCCATCAAAACTGTCAGCTATGACTGCATGAAATAAATCGGGGCGTTCCAATGCCGCATTGACTGCCGCCCATGCACCGCCACTTGTTCCAATGAGACTAACCTTTCCGCATTTTAAATATTCAGCAAGTGCAATCGTCTGCAAAGCTTCATCATACCACATATCCGGCGAAAATTTTTCTACTCGTTCAGATCTTCCGTTTCCTAAAAAATCAATCAAAATACATCTAAAACTTTCTGTATATAGTGGCATCAAAAGTTCAGACATTTTAGAAGAAGCAGTATTACCATGTAAAAAGATTAGCGTCTCGCCTTGTCCGTGTTCTTGATAGAAAATAGATTTTTTTCTATATTGGAAATATGCCATACCTCACACCTTCCTTACTTTACTCCTGACAAGTTTTATATTAATACGATAAAAATACAGCAGTTTTATCTCCCGACAACTTCCAATTTATTGTTCGATTGCTTGCTTTATTAAATTGTAACAAAACGAAGTAACAAATACTATATTAAAATGATAATATTAC
>CALUUL010000173.1 GCA_944323945.1 Candidatus Gastranaerophilales bacterium | reverse complement strand
ATTGTAGAAGTTACTGTAGCTTTTATTCTTGTATCAATTTGTGCAGCGTTTAGAGCAAAACCTCCAAACCCGCATATTCCAAGTATTCCTATTTTTTCAGCATCAACATTTTTTTGATTGCTTAAAAAATCAACTGCAGCGCTAAAATCTTCCGTGTTTATGTCGGGTGATGCAATATTTCTTGGCTCTCCGCTACTTTCACCTGTGTATGATGGATCAAAAGCTAAAGTAATAAAGCCTTTTTCTGCTAATGTTTGTGCATAATACCCTGAAGCTTGTTCTTTTACTGCGCCAAATGGACCAGATATAGCTATTGCCGGATATTGTTCTCCTTTTTTTATTGTTTTCGGAATATACATATCTCCCGCAAGAGTAATTCCAAATCTGTTTTTGAAGTTTACTTTCTTTATTTCTACTTCGTTACTTTGTTTGAATATTTTATTCCATTCATTTGTTTTTGCTTTAGCCATATTATTTACTCCTATAAATAATAAAAATAGTAAAATTACTGCGAATAATTTTTTAATCATTTTTTAATCCTTTATTAAAGAAATCAACTAACTTTCTGACTGCTTGGTTAACAAATTCAGGCTTGTCATATAAATCTACGTGCGTCGCCCCTTCAACTGTGTAAATTTCTTTTGGTTCTTTTGCTTTTTCGTATCCATCATTTGTAAAGTATAAGGTATCGGCTTTACTTCCAACTATAAATAAAATAGGTCTTGGTGATACAGTATCAATATGTGAGAACGCATCCCAAGCTGCTAATTTATCATTGCTTGATACAAGATATTTATTTACTGATGTCGGAAAAGAACATCTTGATGTTCGATAATATTCATATGCTTCTTTTTGTATTGTTGATGTATTTTCATTAATTTCTTTTTCAGAGTTTGGTACGTATTGCCAGTATAATGGTTTATCTCCTTTTGCTTCTTTTGTTCTTGCTTCTGCAACTTCTTTTAAAAGTTTTTGCATAAAATTATCAATATTTACTCCCGGGAAACCATTTTTTGCACTATCACCAACATCCCAAGTGCTTATTCCGGCTGCTGCTTTTATTCTATATTCTGTTTGAATTGCATTAATTGTATATCCGCCACCTGCACAAATTCCCATTGCACCTATTTTATCTTCATTTACAAAAGAAAGTGTTACAAGATAGTCAACCGCGCTCCTGATATCTTCAACTCTTGATGTTGGATTTTCTAAGTATCTTGGAAAGCCTTCGCTTTCTCCTTGGTGACTTGCATCAAAAGCCAGAGCTATAAATCCGTTTTGTGCCAGATGCCAAGCATATAAAGAAGAACATTGTTCTTTAACTCCACCACCGGGATGACAGATTACTATTGCAGGATATTTTTTATTCTCGTTAAAATTTTTAGGTAAAAATAAAAGTCCTGCAATTTTTGTATCAAATTTATTAAACCAAACTTTTTTACCTTCTTTGTAATGGGTTTCATATAACATAAGCTATACCTCAATTTCTTTTATAATTTTTGCAGGATTACCACCTACAATAGTATTTTTCTTTACATCTTTAGTTACAACTGCTCCAGCTCCTATTATTGCACCATCTTCTATTGTGACTCCCGGAAGAATTGTTGAATTTGCACCAATCCAGACATCATTACCTATTTTTACTTTCTTTGGTATTATTGATGCTCTTAGTTTGGGATTTTGGTCGTGGTTTAAAGTTGCAATTACTACATTGTGCCCAATTAACACATTGTTACCTATTTCAATTCCGCCTTGATCTTGAAAATGACAGCAAGAATTAATGAAAACATTCTTCCCAATTTTTATATTTTTCCCGCAATCAGTATAAAAAGGAGGAAACAAACGAAAAGTTTTATCAATTGGTTTATTAATTAGGTTAAAAAATAATTCTTGTACTTTTTCGGGTGGGTTATATTTGTTGTTTAACTCATCTGATTGTTTCATTGCTTCGTCTGCCAAATATGTCATATAGATATGTATATCAGACTTTGCGGTTACTTCTTTTCCGCTGTTTAAATAAGTTAGAAATTCATTTAAATCCATATTTACCTCTATTTATATTCATTATCTTTTACCGGTTCAAGCCAAGTTGTTTGATTGTTTGGAATGTTTGTTTCAATTGAAATATGTGCAAAATCACTGTTTGGTGCAGCTCCGTGCCAATGAACTACATTTATTGGAATTTTTACAACATCACCTTGCTTTAGTATTTGGATTGGTTTTCCTTTTTCTTGATATCGGCCTTCCCCTGCTGTTACCAGAAGTATTTGCCCTCCTGAGTGCTTATGCCAATTTGTTCTACTTCCTTTGTTGAAAGTTACGTTCCCTATTGATGAATTCCATATATCATCTTTCTCTACAAGCATATTCAGATGTGTTGTACCTGTGAAAAATTGATTGTAGGGATTTATTTCTCCTTTTTTGAATGGTTGATTTAATTCTTTTGTATCCTCATCTTGTAAAACTTTAAGTGCCTTTATTGCATTTGGAAAACCCGTATATGGCATACATTGGATTATAACTGCTGCAATTTTTTCTTTTGAATTTCCTATTTTTAAATTTCCTTTAATATGACTTTTCAA
>CALUUL010000172.1 GCA_944323945.1 Candidatus Gastranaerophilales bacterium | reverse complement strand
CAAAAAATTTGAGTTCCTAATCCCGTCTTTACCTTTGCCCCAAGCAACGAAAATGACACCTGATGCCGTCCTGGATAGCGGCATGGAAACAGAGGCATACGCATAGAGAGGCGGAAAGGAAAAGGGAACAGAGGTATTGGCGTGCAGTGCCATGTGGATGGATTAAGGGCGGTGCTACAACTAAGGGGAAAGTTGGATTTCCGACCGCCGTGTGGAAATCCTGTAACCGTCATTGTCATGCGTGCATGGCTTGCGGTTACTGGTGTTCCTCCGGTGGTACCTTGTCGTAAAACGGGATTGTCTGCTGTTGCTTTGTCTGCAATGGAAGGCAAACTGGTTTTACGACACGGGGCTTTGTAGCCGAAAATGGTCACAAGAACAGATTCACGCTTGGCGTGTCCTGTAGAAGTGGCATTTTCGGCTACTTGTATATGAATGAAATAAGGGCTGTAAGAACGGTTTTACCGTTTTAGTACAAGCATATAAAAGAAGTGCCCACGGCGATGGCAGTGTCATTTGTGACATTGTGGTCGCTGTTGGCTTTTCTTTTACTTGTACTGTTTCTGAAATCGGCTTTTGTGCATCAGGCAGAAGTGGTTTTCAGAATAGAATAAATAGTATAAGATTCTGAAAATGTTGATTTTTATTTGAAGTAATGATACACATCCAACATTTTATTTAAGAACTAACTTCCCAAAGAAGCAGTATTAATTTAATGGCTTTAACTTTTTTAGTACGGACACATTTAAAAGAAAATATCCAGAAATATGATTTCGTTGTCGTTATAAAGCCCTTTTGTTTTTTTAACTTAAGTGAGATAAATCTTAGAGGTTCCCGAAAATAAGATAAGATTTTCTTAAAATTATTTTGTAATGTTATATTTGTCAATTGATTTTGTGGAAATTAAAAACATAATACTCGAATTTAAATTTCTCACCTTCTCGTTGAGAATATAAATCAAAGATACTATCTTTGTATATGACGAAATTACATATTAGTTGTATAGACTATTATATTTTGAAAATAAGAGTTTGTTAAAATGTAACGTATAGGTTTACTTATCTAGATCTTCATATCATAATGGTAGAAGATTTGATTTTTATATAAGTATATTTATCGTATTTATGCTTGAATTATCTGTAAATAAAATGATATGCATAGAAAAGAAAAAATAGAAAAAATAGTAGAATTATTTGCTAGATTTAGGACTGAGGTTGAAAGTTTAAATAGTTTGAATTTATATGATATAAATATTCATGCAGAAAATGTAATTATTCCGATTTTAAATTTAGTATATGGGGTGAATCTGGTTAATATAAATAATCAAGTGAAGAATTCTGCTGCTATAGATTTAGTAGATACAGAAAATAGAATAGCTATTCAAGTTACATCAACTGCGACAGGTGAAAAAATCAAACATACAATAAATGAATTTGTAAAAAATAAGCGTCCTGAAGATTATGATAGATTACTTGTATATATCATAACAGAGAAGCAGAAAAGGTATTCTGATTCTATTTTTTCTGTGGCTAATGATAATAAATTAGAATTCTCAGAAAAAGATATATTAGATTATAGTGATATCCTTAAGGAAATAAATTCTTTTATTAATCTTGCTAAAATAGACTCTTTATTACAATTATTAAAAGATGAGTTTTGTGAAGAAGAAATAAGTAAGAGAAGATATCTATTAGAACATAAAGAGAGTATAAAAACAGAAATATTATTTCCCAATATACTTGAAATACACATTCCATCAAAGGTATATGTAGGTATTATAGGGATAGATCGAGATGATATAATCACGCAATCATGGAGTACTCCAAATAAATTAAAAAAGAGCGCCCCTATGGGTAAGGTACTTAGAAAAGCTTTCGATTTGATGAAAATTGCATATTGCAGAGATTGGTTTACTTTTGAAGATAAAATTTTATCATTTAGACCACTGGATAACCGAAATGAACCTTTAAATAGATTTGTGGAAATAGGAACGGTAGAAGAGTATTCTATAAATGAGTTTGTTAATATTAGTTATAAGTATGAAGAGGCTTTGCTTCATTTGATAAATCGTTCAATAGAGGAGTTAGTATCATACAAAAATATCCAATGGCTTTCAAAGGAAAAATATTTTAGATTTAAACCTATTGGAATACCAAGGGAACGAAAAATTACGTGGAAAAATAAAAAAGTGGCAACACGTTCTGTTGTTGCAGAAGTTTGGAATGACGAAAAAAAACAAATTTTGTATTTTAGACAACTTACGTTTAAAATTCAATCTTTTAGATCAAATGAAAAATGGTTTATAAGTATAACTCCTGGATGGAGCTTTACTTATGATGGATATCATAGTTGTAAACAAGAAAGCCAGCTAATAGCTCAAAAAAAGAATTTAGAGAGTAATTCGTCTGTTTATCAGCATTTTATGTTTCTGTCATATTGCCTCACGAATAAATTGGAAGAGAATGAGAGTGAATATAAATATATTTCATTTTCTTCTCCATTTGGTTCACTGCTGGGCACTTAGTCCCAGCTGATTTTCAATTGTTTATAATTTAGTTCTTTGACATTTTTGTAATCGCAATTG
>CALUUL010000171.1 GCA_944323945.1 Candidatus Gastranaerophilales bacterium | reverse complement strand
CAATCCTCTCATAATAACGATTATTTACTTGGCGAAGTCTTGATGTTTGTGTCGTTTTGTGCTATAATACTCTTACTTAATATAAGGAAGTTATAAAAATGGAAATAGAACTTAAAAATTTGCTCTTAGATAAGCTCAAAACTGGAATTAGCATATTTAGTGGAGCTGGGTTTTCTATATTACCCGCTCCCAATGGAACAAGACTCCCCACGGGCACTGAATTATGCGTAGAAATACAAAAAGAATTTGGTTTGCAAGATATTCCTGTAGAAAGTGGATTAGAGTATATTTCTGAATTTTGCCCAGAATCGGAATATCAAACTTTCTTACGGAAGCGTTTTACAGTAAGTGAATACAATCCTCTGTATGATGTAATCAACAAAATAACAGTTAAAACTTATGTTACTACAAATATAGATAATATTGTAAGAAAGATTACTGACCATAGCGATCGGTACTATTTAAAAAGTATTCGTGAATATGGAGCAACTATGAACGGATATAACGAATTAAGTTATATTCCTTTACATGGTGATGTTGCCGACCCAAATTCTAAACTCTATTTCGGCTCATTTGATTTAGCTGTCGTAGATAAACAAAATCGGGATTTGTTTGACTTAATGTATGGTAAACTTGCAAAAGAACCTATTCTTTTCATTGGTTATAGCTTCCATGATAAAGGCGTTTTAAGTGTAATAAAACGACTAATGGATTTAGGAACAACTGATATTTGGATTCAGTTTCTTCCGGAAGATAAGAACAATATTAAACTTTTTAAAAGCAAGGGGTGTCATATAATTGAAGCATCTACAGAAACATTATTATCTTGGATCGATGAAAATATACAAGATAATACATCTGAAGATTTGTGTGCTAAAAATACAATCAGTAAAGATTTACACAATTATCTTGTACCCACAATTTCAGAAGTTGCAAATATTCCACAAAAAGAATTCTTTCAACAAGGCAACACTGGATGGCATTCGATTTTAACTGATATTCCTTACGAAAGAAAAATAGTTGCGGAATTAGAAGATGCAACATTAACAAGAAAAAATGTTATGTTGATTGGATGTCGGTTTTCAGGAAAAACAACTATCCTTATGCAATTAGCAAGAAAAGTTAAACATAAAAACAAATTCTATGTTGATGGTATTACCAAAGAGGAAGCTGAATTCATAATAAGGAAAATCGGGACTGAAGACGCGTGGGTATTTTTTAATAATTGTACAGACAATATAATGGCTTATAATGCTTTTGCCAAAATAAAAAATATTAAAATTGTTGGGGCTTCAGAAGAATATAAATTTGAGACCGTAAAGCACTTGTTAGATAAATCAATCAATTATAAAATTTTTGATTGTAATGAAATTAGCAAAGACGAGGCTCGTCAAATATTTAATAAAATTCCTTCTGGAATACGTAGAGACCATTTTTCATACAAAGAAACAAGTGATGAAAAATTCTCAATGTTAGAAATGGTTGCACAAAATGTAATCGGAGTTTTTACTAAAAAGCATATATCTAAAATGCTTCATGAAATGCAAAAATATAATATTGATATACTTAAAATAGTTGCTTTGACTTCATATTTGTCCGAAAATGGTTCTGCTATTTCATATATAAACGTATCAAATTTGCTTGATATAAATGTTTATCCAACTGCATTTAACCTTGTACAACAAACCAAAGACTATTTGCGTACATATGATTATCATTTGGATTTAGCGGAGGAAATGCAAGACTATTTTATACTTCGCTCAAAACTTTTTTCAATAAATGTGCGCAATATATTGATAGAAGAATATAAAAAACTTTTTGCTGATATTGTTAGTAAATTTACCACAAAAGAAGCTCAATATAATATTTTAAGATATAATGTTTTTAGAAGAAAATCTTATGATGCTGAACTGTTTGCGAAACTATTCACATTAGAGCAGGCAGAAGCTTTATATCAAGATTTGTACGAAAAAGACGATAGTCCTTATACTTTACAACAATGGGCGCTATGTCTTGCCTCTTTTAAACGCTATCAAGATGCATTTATTAAAATAGACAAAGCTATTAGTCTTATGCCTAACAATTTTAGTTTTAAAAATTCTCAGGCTATAATTATGTTTGAATCTAATAAAGAAATCGGCTCATCTGATGCTATAGGTTATATGGAAAAAGCAATGAATACTTTAAAAATGTGTTATATGGATGATAAGCGCAAAATATACCATGCTCAAAAATTTGCCGAATTTGCAATTTATTTTCATGATAAATATGAAAGAAATGATTATTTAGAAAATGCTTGGCAATGGATATCTGAAATTATTCAAGAAGATTCAAGTCCATCTCCTCGCACGATGAAACTACGAGAAAAACTAATGTCTATAAAATCTAAATTATAAAGTGCCACGGCAATAACAATATCTCCAATGATTCATCTTTACAAGTTCGCGTTGGTTCCGTTTATGTTCACAAAATTGGAACTACCCGAACACTACTATTACAGAACGATGGTTCGGGTAGGTTTTTTATTGCCGCCGAAGGAATGATTCTCCGAATTTTTTGCCCTTCGTTGTGGCTATCGTAGCACAGTTCTCGCGG
>CALUUL010000170.1 GCA_944323945.1 Candidatus Gastranaerophilales bacterium | reverse complement strand
GTACAACTCAAACACCGAGCCAAACATAGCTATTAAACTTTGCAAAAACCGATTTCAAAAGTGTCCGAAAAACCATAGAGGGGTTAGTGCTTTAATTTTTGATACAAGTTCGTCAATTTGCTTTTTTCTGTTTTCGTCATTTGATAAGCCTTTTAAATATTCTAAATTGGCAAAATCATCCGCACTAAAAGAAATTAGAGCGTTCATTGCGCCTTTAATAAATCGCCAGCGTTTAGTTTTATCGCCTGTCAAAACTTCTTCAATTTTATCCGGAAATAAATCAAACAATAAAGCTTTCATTCTTTCAGCGGAACGCCTTGAACATTCAAAATGTTCTTTAATATCGTTTATGCTCAAACCGCAATAGCTGTTTTGAAACATCATAGCCAATTCTATTATCCGCTCAGCTTTTGTTAATCTTGACATATCTTTGCACCAATTTCTTTATAATAAATAATACGACACAACTATGTCAAATTGTGTCGTATTATTTGAGTGCATTATTTGAGTTTTTGCATGCTATTACAAAATTTTTAAATTCTGAAATAATTTTACTGTCATATAGTGCTTTCTTTAAGAAATATTCTACGTTTTCATCAAGTATAGTTTCGCTATATTTTTTAGCTTCAATCAAAGGTACTGAAAGAATATGAGCATAAGAGTCTTTTTTCTTTGGTTGATATTTAAAAAGCTTAGTTGCCAATTCAATTAATTTTGAACGATTTTCTTGTGCAGCAGTTGTATCATCTGCCTGTCTAATAATTAAATCTGCGCAAATGCCATTGTTGGTTGCATTGTTAATCTCAACCATCAAAATTTTATCGGAAGCAACCCAATCACTTTTGGCAAATTTTAAGTTGTTTATATCTATATTTTTAGGAGTAAATCTAATCCATTCATTGCTACTGGGTTCTAAATTTAAGGATTCATCTTCTTTGATAATTTTTATTAAAATTTCACCAATTTCTTTTTGAAGGTCTTTTATGCTTTCAATAATCAAATCAATTGCATTTTTATGATTTTTATATATTTTTCTGCAAAGTTCATTCGTACCTTTATCTTTAATTTTCATAATATCCCTCTTAATCATATTTTTATAATGTTCAATGAAAATTTTTACATCTGCATTCATTCGCTTATCATTAAATCTTAATGTTTTATCTATGGCGTTATATACTTGCTCATAATTCATAGGAATATAATAATATGTTGCGGTGATTTCTTTTTTATCTTTGTCAAATTCCTCTCTTTTTATCAAATTACCATAATCTATGTTTTCTTTTGGCGGAGTTAAAAAGATGAAAAGTTTCTTATGGTTAGGAAATTCTTCATAAACTTCTTTTGCATATCTTACAAGCTGATTATCATGTTCATCTGTCCAAGTTTTATTTTCTATAACAAAAACAAATTTATTATCGTTATCAACAACCAAAATATCAATGTATTTATACTCTCGGCTAACTTCAGCATTGTTAAAACTTTTTAGCGCTATATCAGAAAGACATAGTTCCGTTTTTTCATCTAAAGAAAAATTCTTTATAGCCGATTTTAAGAATTCTTTCAAGAAATAATCACCAAGCTCATGGGTTTCATAAGGAGCCATAAGCCAACCTAAAAAATAAGAATGTCTTATTTCTGCATTTTGAATGCTTAAGGCATTAAAAATATTAAAATGTTTTGTTTTTAAATTTAGTTCTTCAAAATCTTCTGATAGAAGTAGTATTTCAAGTTGTTTCTTCTGTTCTAATGCATCTGTCATTGTTAACCTTTCTTATCTTGCTGTTGTAGTGCCAGCCGGACAACCTTTTTCATCATAGAGGCGAACTGTTGGATTATTTGGTCTTTTTATCCCAACTTTATTTCCATACATCTTAATATCTTCGTCACCCATCAAACTTATATTGCGCCCACAAGGATTCACACCATTTTTGTAAACATAAATCATTAAATTTCTATTATTTTTTACAAAAACAGCATTAACACTAAAGCCAATTAACTGTCCTTGTGCAGATCTAGTTGTATTATCATACTTGATTATAACATAATTCCCGCTTTGTTTAGCTTCTTTTATTGCCATAATTAACTCCTTTTTGTACTAATATACAGTCTAACATTTATCTGCGTCAAAACCTGTCGTAACAAAATTTATAATTAGACTTTGAGTCTATACTAGACCAAGAGTATTATAGCACAATGTTGATATGACGGACGATTTGTTTAAAAAATTTGCCGATAATGTTAAGAAACATAGAGAACAAAAAGGCTACAACAAAGGCAAAATGGCAGAACTTGTCGGTTGCGATATTTCTTATATTGGTAAAATTGAACGCTCAGAAAAACATCCAAACCTTAAAATGATTTTTAAAATTGCAGAAGCCCTTGAAATTCACGTTAAAGATTTGTTTGATTTTAAATGATACACAATATAATTTTGTATCATTGTATAGATTAATTCCAATTTTTTGCTCATTTTAAATTATGTTTAAAATCGTCCAACAAAATTCTTACTTCCAAACTGTTGCGCCGTAGATGGTTTTTAGTTCTTTCAAGTTGTCAAAAATTGCTTCTCTGAAACCATCTTTGCCCAAATATTCAAGGCAGGCTTCGCCATCAGGGTATTTGCTTGAATAAATCGTTGTTCCTTCATTTTCTTT
>CALUUL010000169.1 GCA_944323945.1 Candidatus Gastranaerophilales bacterium | reverse complement strand
TTTTTAAGTGATGAATATTTCAAAATCATAAAAAAATCTTTAAAGAAAGACGGAATATTTGTTTCAAATATGTGTGCCAGTCCTGACTTTAATAATAAAAAAAATAAATTTTTTACAGGTTTCTTTCCAAAATACAATAAATTCTTTGAAAATAACTTAATATTTAAAGGAAATTACTCAGACAAAATTTACTACAAATGTTTCTTTGATATCAATGAACGTGTAATAGATATAACTAATGTAATTATAATATCTTCAGATAAAAACTATTGTTTAAAGAATAATTATCAAAAATTTAATAATTTAAACATAGATATAACTAATTATTTAAGAGACCTTCAATGAAGAATAATTAAAATTATCTTTGTTTTTTCTTGTTTTAGCTTGCGATTTTTCAAATTCTATTCTTGTCTGTACTCCGCTTAATAATGATGCACCTGTCATAGAACTTCTAAAGACTTTATTTTGAAAATCTGCATATATTTTAGGATCTATTTCATCTTTTAACCCTATAATTTTAGGTATATCGCAAATACTGATTTTACCTTTTTTTTCAAAATATTCTTTCATTAATTGTTTATGCATATCGCTGCCATGCAGAACAGGGAAGAAAGATTTAACCCTATATGAATTATTAGGCGTTTTATCACAATAAGCCACAAACATTGTTCCTGCTCTTTGTCCTAAAATAACAGTTTCACCTTTTTCAGTTTGACGTAAAACACCTCTTCTTAAAGCAGTTTGAACTGTCGCTATTAAATCTTTTGCATTATATATTTTTCTGCCAACCAAAACTTCTCTATAAACACTTTTATCAATACTCGGAGAACAAATTTGTATATAATCAGCCATTTCTTTTAAACTCATTGGTCTATCCATAAAAATTGTCTTTTCAGGATAAGAAGCACCACCGGTTAATTTATGATATTTTACGCTATATATACCATCAACAAAAGCATCTCTCGTTATTGAGTCTATCTGTCCTGTAGGTTTTTTACAAAATAATGTTTGATATATACTGAGGAAATTATTCTTTGAATTCCTAATTTCTGTACCATCTGCTAAATATGTCGTATAAAATTTTGACTTAGTATAATTCTTAATAGCAAATCCGTTATTGGATTTGGGGTCACTCAAATTCTTTAATAATCTTTGCTGACCTTTTGTAAAACCTTTTCCTATATTTGTTTCCAAAACTTTTTTTACACCATCTTCAATATACTCAATAATGATATTGCCATCTTTAATCTTTTTATCTTTCATTTTTATATTGGTAATTTGAATATTATCTTTTAAAGCACTTTTATAAAAAGATTTTATAAATGCAGATATACTATGAGCTCCGCTAACTCCATTTTTACCAAGACCATCAGCATTATCTACTGCAGTATACATATGCTCTACAGCTTTCGTTCCTATGTTTTCAACATTTAATTTTCCTTGCGAAAATATTTTTCTTATTGATTTGGCTATTATATTTTGAGATGTATCAACCCAATTAAATAATTTATTCATCTCTCTTTGCCCAAAACCTGTCTTTAATGAACAAATTAAAGCTAAAGCCACGCTAGATACAACCCCGGCTACTATAAGATATTTTTTAGCTATTCTTAAACCTTCTTTTTTCGTAAATTCCTGATATTCAGCACTTCTGGAACTTGCTTCATTTAATTTTTGCTGTAATTTAATTTCATCTTTATTAGATTCAAATGTATCATTATTATTAATATTTTTAGATGGCAAGAAAACACGATTTAAACTATTATAATTTTCAAATATATTTGGTTTGGAAATTTTCGAACTTATAATCATAATACCGACATAAAGTCTAAAAAAGATTTTTTTTGCGTTAAGAATTATTTTAAAGCTGGCATGGAGAACTTATTTGTAATAATATATAGCGTGTAGGAAAGAACGGATAAGATTAAGTGACAGATAAACCGATAGTAGCAATAGTAGGACGTCCAAATGTTGGTAAATCAACATTTGTTAATAGATTATTGGGCTCAAGGCATTCAATTGTTGATGACCAGGCAGGTGTAACTCGTGACAGAATCTATTTTAATGTTGAATGGATGGATAAAGAATTTACAGTTATAGATACAGGCGGTATTATCCCGGGTGATGAAGACGAAATAATGCTTAATATATTCACTCAAGCAAAAGTTGCCTGTGAAGAAGCTGATAAAATAATATTCCTTGTTGATGGCAGAGAAGGTCTTAACCCTATAGATTATGACATTGCAAATATTTTAAGAAAAAGCGGAAAAGAAGTCTTTCTTGCAGTTAATAAGCTTGATGATCCGGATAAATTTATTAATGCAACTGAATTTTATTCTCTTGCAGTTGGTGAACCTTTTCCTATTTCAGCACTTCACGGTTCCGGTGGTGTAGGCGATTTATTAGATGCAGTTACTAAAGATTTTGGATATATTGAAGAAGAAGAAAAATCAGAAAATATTCGTATTGCAATTGTAGGTAAACCAAATGTAGGTAAATCTTCAATAGTTAATGCCCTTTTAAATAAAGAAAGGGTAATTGTATCAAATATTTCAGGAACAACACGTGATGCTATAGATTCAAAAGTCAAATATGAAGGTGAAGAATTTATATTAGTTGATACAGCAGGTATCAGAAAAAAATCTAAGGTTGATTGGGG
>CALUUL010000168.1 GCA_944323945.1 Candidatus Gastranaerophilales bacterium | reverse complement strand
CCGAAAGCTTCTGATATTTTGGAAGAAGTTGGTTTAAATAAAGAACATCAACCACATACAATGTTCATAACGAAAACAAAACTTATCGGAGAAGATGTATATATTTCAAGAACCGGATACACAGGCGAAGACGGATTTGAAATAATCATAAGGAATGAAAAAGTTTCAGACTTGTGGAATACAATTCTTGAAAAAGGTAAGAAATATAATATTTTACCAATCGGACTTGGTGCAAGAGATACATTAAGACTTGAAGCAGCAATGAGTTTATATGGACATGAATTGGATGAAAACACATCACCAATTGAAGCAACTTTAACTTGGTCTATAGATAAGGACAAAACCGAAGATTATATTGGTAAAGATATAATCCTAAACCAAATTAAGAACGGAGTAGAAAAGAAATTAATTGCATTCAAAATGACAGATAGAGCAATTGCTCGTAACGGATATAAAATATGTTTAAATAATGAAGAAATAGGCTACGTTACAAGCGGATGTGTTGCACCTTCGATCGGACAAAATATTGGCTTGGGTTATATAAAAACAAACAAAAATTTAAAAATTAATGATACAATTCAAATAATGATACGTAATAAGTTATATAATGCTATAATTACAAGCAAAAACTTTATAGAGAAACATAATAGAGGAAATTAACCTGAGGAGTAATTAAATGACTGTAAAAGACAATATGTTATGCAGTAAATCACATGAATATGTATATGAAGAAAACGGCAATTATAATATAGGTTTAACAGACTATGCAATAGAGCAACTTGGCGATATTGTTTTTGTTGAATTGCCGGAAGTAGGAACAAAATATACAAAAGGTGAAATATTCGGAACAATAGAATCAGTAAAAGCCGCATCAGAAATATACATGCCAGTTGGCGGTACTGTAGTGGAAATCAATGAACAATTGATTGAAAAACCTGAACTATTAAACGAAGAACCTTTTGAAGATATGTGGTTAATAAAAGTTTCTTCAGAAGCATATTTAGAAGATAGTAAAGATTTATTGGATTACACAACATATAAAGAAGAAGTTGAATAGAATGAAAAATTTTAAAGCTAATTCAGATGAAACAATAAAAGAAATGCTTGAAAGCATCGGAGAAAAAAATCTTGATGATTTATTTTCTATGGTAGATAAAAGAGCAATAATGCCAAAATTAAATTTACCTGATGCACTAAGTGAAATGGAAACTCAAAAAGATATAAAAAAGCTATCAAAAGAAAATAATATAGAATATTCATATTTTATAGGAGCAGGAGCATACAAAAGATTTATTCCTGCTGCCATTTCACAAATTTCGTCAAGATTTGAATTTAATACAGCATATACACCATATCAACCTGAAATTTCTCAAGGAACATTACAAGTAATATACGAATTTCAATCTATGATTTGTGATATTACAGGTATGGATGTATGTAATGCATCTGTGTATGATGCAGGAAATGCTTGTGCTGAAGCTATGTTAATGGCTTCAAGAATAAGTGGTAGAGATAAAATTCTTGTTAGCAAAAGTATAAATCCTCAATATATGGAAGTTATAAAAACGTACGCTAACGCTGGGGATATCAAAGTAGAATTTATTGAAACAAGAAATTTCAAAACTGATTTAGATTCTATACAGGATAAATTAACCTCAGGAGAATACTCTGCTTTATTAATTCAAAATCCAAACTTTTATGGAACTATTGAGGATATAGATAAACTCAAAAATCTGAATAAAGACACAAAAACATTGTTAATTATGTGTTTAGAAATGATGAGTAATACAGTATTGAATAAACCATCAACATATAATGCAGATATTGTAGTGGGCGATGTACAGTCTTTTGGAAATCCTGTTTCTTATGGCGGTCCATATGCAGGCTTTATTGCAACATTAGATAAATACAAAAGACAAATGCCCGGTAGAATTGTCGGCAGAACATTAGACGCTGAAGGTAAACAAGCATTTACATTAACACTTCAAGCAAGAGAACAACACATAAGAAGAGAAAAAGCAACCAGCAATATTTGTTCAAATCAAGGATTAGCGATATTAAATGCAGTTATTTACCTTTCATTATTAGGTAAAAAAGGAACACAGCAAGCTGCATACTTAAGTGCAAAGAATGCGCATATGTTGGCTGATGGATTACAAAAAAAGGGTTATAATGTATTAAATCAAGATTTCTTTAATGAGTTCATTTTAGAAATTGATAATGCCGATAACTTCTTAGCAAAAATGAAACAAAATGGAATATTAGCAGGCTATAAAACAGGTACAAAACAAATATTAGTGTGCTGTACAGAAATAATAACAAAAGAAGAAATAGAAAAATACATAAACTGCGCATAACCAAAAACAAAAAGGGAATAGAATGGACTATTTAAGAAAAAACTCAAGCTTAATCTCTATAGTTATTTTATTTATAGTTTGTCTTCTCTTATATTTTCCAAATATAGGAGGCTACCCTTTTATAGATACAGATGAAACAAAATTTGTATCAATAGCAAAAGATATGCTAAATTACAGCGACTGGATTAATATAAAGATAAACGGAGAAAACGCTTTTGATATTTCTCCATTATTTTTTTGGATAACAAATTTATCTTGTTTGCTTTTTGGGAAGATAAGCAGTGAAACAGTAAGATTGCCAATTTCTATAATATCTGCAATCGGAATAATTTTTCTTTATATAAG
>CALUUL010000167.1 GCA_944323945.1 Candidatus Gastranaerophilales bacterium | reverse complement strand
TTTTTTTCAGCTTCATATTTTTCTTTTAAAGATGGTTTTGATTTTTTCTCAGTAATAAGCAGTTCAACATCATAGTTAAGTTTTAAAATATTAGCTGAAGCCCCCAAATTATATACACTATAATTTATTGCGATTTCAAATGAACGTTTTAGACATTCAAGTGCAGTCATAGCATCTTTTTTTACTTTACCCGAATGAACCGATTGATTACCATTTTTTTTAAGGAAATACAAATCATCAATAAATTCTTTTTCTTGAATGCTTCCTGTAGAATTATCTTTCAATGTTGCTAACATTTCGTCAAAAGAACCTGTTTGCTTATTATTTTCAATAAGCATTTCCTTGCAAATTTGTTCGCCAAAGCGTCTAGTTTGAGTCATACATTGTTCGAAATATTCATCTCTATATAATTGTTCCGCTTCAGAAATAATTTCAAATAGATTTTTATTTACTTTTTTTAAAAACTGAAAATTTGTAACCATACTTAACCTATTTTAAAATAATAACAAAAAAATTTATATTCTTGTATTAAAGTATTTGAAAACAAAAGGAATAGAAAATGAATATATCAAATAACAAATCAATACACTCTCCTCAATTTAAAGCAAAAACAACTATAAACGCCCCGGAAGCACTACTAAGTAAAAAAGATAAAGAAGAATTAATCAGACAAGGACATCAAATAGGTACTGATAAAGATATTATTGAAATTAGTTTAAGTAATCTTAAACCAAATTATTTTAATAAAAACATTCTTGGATATGATTTAAGAAAAAAAATAGAACTAAAATCACCAAAAAAAATAATAATTGAAGATACAAAAAGTACTCTTCCTCATATTATAGATGGAATACCACTTCAATTAACAAATCCTCAATATTATATATCCAAAATGCTTAATTCCTTAGCTCAACTATTCTTAGACTAAGAATTTTGAATAATTGTTATCTATGCTCTCAAATTCCCCTCCATATGGAGTAGGGAGAAAAATCTGTTTTATGATATAAAACTGATATAGTTGAGAAAGATTTTTAGATATAAAAGTTTAAAATACTTTTAAAACAAACTGGAATTTAACTAAATTTCTTTATTTGACAAGGATGAAAGTGAGAAAAGGATACACTAGTAATGAATGAATTAAAAGAGAACATCAAAAAGTACTTACTTGTAAAATATGCTGAAACAAGAGTAAACGAATGCAGCAGTCATTTATCTAAATCTATTCCGTGGATTCAAAGAAAAGGTCTTACCAATACAATTCAAACTCATTGCAAAGTACTTTTAAACACTTTAATAAATAGTTCTGAAAAACAATCATTCCGCCAAAATAAATTTATAGTTGATTCAATATTAAAATACACATTAGGTAAAAGTGAAAATCTGCTAAAATCAAATAAAAAAGCAAAAGATATAAAAACTTATATGCAACTTAATTCATTCATTGTTTTTGATGAAATAATGAAAGGTGTTTCTAATAATAAAAGCAAAAGAGCAATTAGATTTAATATTGAAAAACAATTATCAGATATACAAGAAAGAATAGATGCAAAAGCAAGTATAGAAGAAATTTTGCAAGAAAAAATAGGTGCATAGCTTAATAAACTATAAATAGCAAAAAAGAAGTAAAATTAATCTTTTTTGCTATTTTAGTATTATACTTGTTCAGATAATATATAATCTATAACTTGAGGAAACTCATCTAATCTGCTGAGTTTTTCAAATTTTTCAATGTAATCTTGACCGTAATCCGTTATTTCATTTGCCCAAGCACCATCGTGATAACTCCAAGCAATGGCGCTCTTTAGATTGTTTCCTGTTGGTAATTCTACTCCTTGTTTTATATCTTCACTACGCTTATCATTTAAAAATCGCAATGTATAAATACAAGCATCTAAATTATCATATGGATTTTCAATATTTAATTCATCTTCAGTACCTTCTAACCCAAAATAATAATTTAAATAATCCTCTGTATCTTCTGTTATTTGAAAAGCACCATATGCACCTGAATAACTTTGTAATATTTCATTATCATCACCATATATTCTACCATTTGATTCAATCCAAAGAATTTTTAAAACATCTATAACATCTACTCTGCCATTACCGATTTCAGCAACTCTTTCTTTGATTAATGGTAGTGCATCTTCACCCAACTGTTCTGAATATGTATTTAGAGCTTGCATTATATTATCATATGCATCTGCTACATCTGGATTAGACCTAAGAATCTCTTCGGCACTTTCTACAATATTATTTTCTTGAGAATATTCTTCTACATATATTGCAGGCATGAAACTTGTATTAATTTCCTTTTTTTCTCCCGCCTTTGGTGCAAGACCAATAATACTACTCAATATAACTCCAAAAGCTGTAATATATGAAATTGCATTTTTTACTATATTTTTTTCTTTTGTATTTTTATTTGAACGCGAAGTAAAATATACAATATCTTTAACATCAGAAGATTTTGTATATTTTTTTACTGTATTATACACATATCTATTATCTTGACTTAAATTATTCGATGCAGATATTTTCATTTTCCCTAACTTTCCAAAAGAAGTAAAACATATAATATATTTTTTTTGTTTTTTATGTTAACAATTATTAAGAAAAACGAGAAAATTACATTAAATACATCAAAAGTTAAATGACTTTTTATTTTTATTAATTTAAAAAAATAAAACGACTATTTGATTATAACTTTTCCAATCTTATATCAGCAGCCAATTTATGGGCAAAAAGTCCTTCTTTTTCAGCGAGATAAGAAGCGTTTATTGCCGTTTCTTTAATAGATTTTTCTCTTATTATTTG
>CALUUL010000166.1 GCA_944323945.1 Candidatus Gastranaerophilales bacterium | reverse complement strand
AAAGATTCTATTAACTTTGAAAAAGCATTTTATTTAAATAGATATAATAAAGGTGATGCAGATTATATAAATTGTCCTATGAATAAAGCGGAATATGAAAGATTTTATAATATTTTAATTAATGCACCAAAAATCGAATTAAAATCTTTTGAAAAGAATGCCAAATTTTTTGAATCTTGCCTTCCAATCGAAGTTTTAGCTTCAAGAGGAACTGATACACTTAGATATGGTCCATTAAAACCTGTTGGGTTAATTGATGAAAGAACAGGTATAGAAAATTATGCAGTTGTGCAATTAAGACAAGATAATAAATCGGCAAGTTTATATAATTTGGTGGGTTTTCAAACAAATTTAAAATGGGGAAGTCAAAAGGAACTTATACATGCTATCCCAGGTCTTGAAAATGTAAACATTATAAGATACGGGGTAATGCACAGAAACACTTTTATTAACAGTCCAAAAGTATTAAATCCAACACTGCAATCTAGAAAAAATTCGAATATCTTTTTTGCAGGACAAATTACAGGTACTGAAGGATATACAGAATCAATAGCCTCAGGACTTCTTGCCGGAATAAATATGTATAAATATTTAAATGGTGAAAAACTATTAGAACTTCCACAAGAAACTGTTTTAGGTGCACTCACCCATTACATTTCTTTTGAAGGACATACTTCATTTCAACCGATTAACTCTAATTGGGGTATCCTATCAGAAATGGAAATGGATAAGAAAACTCGCAAAAATAAGAAACTAAAAAATGAACTTTTAGCAAAACGTTCACTTAATACAATAAAGGAAATAGCCTCTAAACTTATTTAAGTCTATCAATAAAATATGATTTAAAACTTTTATTCGTTTCAAAATAATATCCGCATCCTTCTAATGGTTTACCGCCATTAATTAAAAATTTTGTATCTTTTTTAGGATATATTCGGCAGCCCAAACCTCTAAAAAAATATACCTTGCAATTATTATTATCATCAATTTCTTTACAGGTAAATAATAATGAACCATTTTCAGCTCGACCTGAAATATAAAAATTATTATAATGTTTTTCCCATTCTTTTATTTTTTCAAATTGTTCTTCTGTTTTGATTGGTTCATCTTCAACATAAAGTAATATATTTCTGCAACAATTACCGCATCTGTTACACTTACCTTTTCTTAAATATTTTGATGAATTTAGTTTATTAAAATAAAATTCTATATATTTATGCAAATTAAACATTTATTGGACCCAAAATTCCGAACGCGCAAAAGGATAATCTTTATTACTAAGATAAAAAAATTGTATGTAATACCGTCCGGGTCTTTGAATATAAATATAGTCTCGATAAGCCTTCTTAGACAAATCCAAATATAAATCACGAGTTTGTATAATAGAAAAACCCCAATTAGAAGTTTTGTCATCCTGTTTTGAAATTTGAAGACGTACTCCTGGCTTTTTAAATCCGTCAGGAGCAATTAGTGCATAATTTATTCTCTGACCGGATAAAAAAACTCTTTCCATTCTTTTTGTAGTTTCAGAAGAAATTGTTCCCGAAGATAAAATTACATAAGGCTTTGCTTTTATTCTAAATGAACATAAAAACAATAACGGAAGTATCAATAATATTATAATTATTTTTTTCATTCAGATTCCAAAGCTTGAGGCAAATCTTTTTTCATTTTATTTACCTTATTTTGTATATTATTCTTAAGATTATTATCTTGTGTATATTCAATAAAATATTCATAGTTATTCACTGCATCTACAATATTATTCTCTTTTTCATAAGCAAGCCCTAATGCATAATATGCATATGCATAGTCCGATTTAAGCTCAATAACTTTAGAAAACTTCTCTTTTGCAGCAGTTAAGTTATTTAATTCTGCAAGACATAATCCACTGTTGAAATAAGAATCCGGATTATTTGGATTAATTTCTATAGCTTTATTATAATAATCAATTGCACTGCTTAAATTTGACATTCCTTTATATGTATTACCTATTTTTATATTTAGATACTCATCTTTTGGTTTTATTTCTAATGCTTTTTTATATTCGGCTAAAGCCATTGGATAATTCTTATTTTTATAATATGTATCAGCAATATCAACATAATAGCTATATTTATCATCAGCAGTAGCACTGCTTACAGCCATTGCTTTTTCATATACTAATTTGGCATCTTCAGTTTTATCCATCTTCGTTAAAGATTTTGCATATGAAGACAAAACTTCACTATTTTCAGGCGCAATTTCCATTGCTTTTTCATAGTATTCTATAACTTTAGATTTTGAACCGATTTTTTCATATGCATCTGCAATACTTAAGTATAAAGAAGGATTATTTGAATCCATTTGAATAGCATACTCATAACTATTAATAGCTTTTCTATAATTCCCTTCAGCACATAAAGAATCACCTTGTGCAATATATGCTTTTAACAAATAATCTTTAGCCGTTTTATCTTCTGAATCTTTCAATAAGACAGATTTATACAAATCAATTGCTTCAGAATAATTTTTTTGTGCATGATATGCAATAGCTTTATTCAAAATAAGTTCAGTATTTTCAGCATCTTGCTCAAGTAAAGCATCATACATAGCAATAGCTTTATCATACTGTTTTGCTAAATGGTAAGATTTTGCAAGTTCTTTTTTAAGTTCAACATCCTTCGGCGAAGCAACAAGTCCTTCTTCTAATGTCTTTATTGCATTTTCATAATCGCCTTTCTTCTCATATAAAATCCCTGCATTTCTGTATGCAACAGGATTATCTTTATTTTCTTTTATGTATTCTTTATATTGAATAATAGCTTCATCATATTTTTCTTTATCTGCAAGCAAATTCGCATA
>CALUUL010000165.1 GCA_944323945.1 Candidatus Gastranaerophilales bacterium | reverse complement strand
ATTTATATAATTTTCCTCATCCCAATCTTTTTCATGAAGATATATGCAATCTTTACAAGCATCAAGATATATCCCTTGCTTATGCTGTTCTTTCAACTTTTCTTTTATTGCAAAGATTTCATTCCAATCAAAAATTTCGCCGTGGTAATTCTCTTTTATTGTTGTCTGATATTCTGTTTCTCGACCCTGCAAATAACCGTAACAACACAAACGCAGTTCATTTGTCCTAAACTCTATTCCTCTATTTACCCACTGACAGCTTTTATATTGCATAAAATAACCCTTCTTTTGTTATTTTACATTAACTCAAACAAATGTTGCAATATTAAATATTCATCAAAAAAAGAACGGTAATTTAGAATAATTACCGTTCAATATTTTTTTATTTTATTGACTAAAACTTATTGGTCATATTCTTTTTCGAAACCGAATAAAGAACTTACTGATTCACCATCATGAATTCTTGAAATAGCTTCTCCTAACAATGGAGCAACGCTCAACTGAGTAATCTTCTCAGGTAAGAAGCTTTGATTCAACGGAATAGTATTTGTAACAACAACTTCTTTAATCGGTGCTTTTTCTAATCTTTCCAATGCCGGACCTGAAAATACAGGGTGAGTAGCGCAAACATATACATCCTTTGCACCCTTGTCTTTTAATAATTGAGCAGCACCGCATATAGTTCCTGCAGTATCTATTATATCGTCAAACATAATACAAGTTTTATCTTTAATATCACCAATAATATTAACGGCAATTGCTTCATTGTGACGATTTCTTCTCTTATCTATAATTGCCATAGGTGAGTTCATATGTTTAGCGAAATACCTTGCACGTGAAACTCCGCCCATATCAGGAGATACAACAACCAAATCATCTTGCGGAATATTCAATCTTTTAACATAATCAACAATTACTGAAGTTGCATAAATATGATCGACAAGAATATTAAAGAAACCTTGAATTTGACCTGTATGTAAATCCATAGCTAATATTCTGTCTGCACCGGCAGTTGTTAATAAATCTGCAACCAATTTTGCAGTAATTGCTTCTCTGCCTGAAGTTTTACGGTCTTGTCTTGCATATCCGTAATAAGGAATTACAGCCGTAATTGACTTTGCACTTGCTCTTTTGAAAGCATCTATTATTATTAATAACTCCATTAAATTTTCATTTACAGGATTGCAAACAGGCTGAACAATAAATACGTCATCACCTCTTATACTTTCTTGAACCTGAACGTAAACTTCACCGTCTGCAAAGTTTTTTACAACCATAGGTCCTATAGTTGTACCCAAATATTCGGCAATTTCTTCTGCCAATTTCATATTTGAACGTCCGGCAAAGAGTTTTATATCGTGCGTAGGATTAATTGTTTTTGTTCCTTGTGGAAACGCCAATTCCAATTCCATTATTTATTGCCTCCTGACAATTGTTCAATTTTCATTTTTACCCAATTTGAGATTATTCTTAATGGAGAACGAGTAACAGCCAAAGAATATGCTTCAACATCTTTTGTTATTATACTTCCGGCTGCAACTGATGCCATTTCATTTATTGTAACCGGTGCCACAAGAACTGAATTAGAACCTGTATTTGCACCATCTTTAATTATCGTTTTTGATTTAACTTTACTTATAGGATTATAATTTGCAGTAATTGTCCCTGCACCAATATTGACTCTTGAACCCAATTCAGAATCACCTATATAACTCAAATGAGAAACATTTGTATTGTCTTTTATCACAGATTTTTTTATTTCTACAAAATTACCTATTCTAACATTATTCCCAATTATTGCACCATCTCTTACATGGGAAAATGGACCAATTTTACAGTTTTTACCAATTGTATTTTTTCCTGTTATATAAACATTAGGAAGAATAATAGTATCAGCACCAATTGTTGTTTCAGGCGAAATATATGTTGTATCAGGGTCAACAATCTGTACACCTTCTTGCATGAGATTAATTAATGTTTTCTTATTCAAAATTTTTGTTGCTTCAGCTAACTGAACTTTTGAATTTATACCAAAGATTTCTTCATTATTATCTAAAATATAAGATTGTACTGATAGATTTTTACCAACTGCCCATTTTACAATATCAGTTAAATAATATTCACCTTGAGCATTATTATTTTGAAGATTAGAAAAAGCATCAGATACTGTTTTCCAATTAATACAATATATACCTGCATTAATTTCTTTAACAGCTTTTTGTTCCGGAGTCGCATCTTTTTCTTCTACAATTGCAACAAATTTATTATTTTTATCTCTAATTATTCTGCCATAATTTTTAGGATTTTCAAAAATTGCAGACATAACAGTCAAATCAGCATGATTATTATCATGGAACTCAACAAAATTTTTAATTGTTTCTGCAGTAATTAAAGGAGTATCTCCGCAAACAACAATAACGTACCCATCAAAATCTTTTAAATATGGTGTTGCTTTATTTACAGCATCACCTGTCCCAAGCTGTGGACATTGCATTATACATTTTGCATTTTTATAATTATCTTTTACAAAAGCCTCAACTTTTTCTGATTCATGACCAACAATAACAAAATTTTCATCAACATATTCCGTATTGTTAACCGCATCTAAAACATATCCTAAAAGTGGCTTATTAAATATTACATGAAGGACTTTGGGAAGTTCAGACTTCATTCTTGTACCTTTACCTGCAGCAAGAACAATTGATTTAACTTTCTTTTCCAACATTTCTTTTATTCCTTCAAACTTATATTAATATTTTACACAAAAAATCAGACATGACTTAAAGATTACTGTTATAATTGATAAAAATTAATAATTCATAAAAAGTAAAGAAATTATACAATATAATCAAAATATAACAAAAAAAATAACTT
>CALUUL010000164.1 GCA_944323945.1 Candidatus Gastranaerophilales bacterium | reverse complement strand
AGTGATATGAATTTAAAAGCAGAGGATTATGTTGGTGATTATACTGAGATTATGCCTGCAAGACCTACTATTGCTCATCATCGCCACCCTTATGATTCGGTCAAAAACCCAATATCAAACAAAACTGCCACACCTTTTGATAAGTGTGCAGTGAACATCATAACTGCAGCAGAGCAACAAACAATGAACTATTATATGAATTTAGGTGGCTTCTATAAAAATCAAAAAGGAAGAGAAATCTACACAGAAATTGCAATGGTAGAAGAACAACATGTCACTCATTATGGAAGTTTGATTGACCCAACTGCAAGTTGGTTTGAAATGTGTTTAATGCACGAATATACCGAATGTTATCTTTACTATTCAATGCTCAATGATGAAAGCGACAAAAATGTTAAAATGGTTTGGGAAAAACTTTTGGAACAAGAGATTTCACATCTTCATACTGCTGTTAAAAACTTGAAAAAGTATGAAAAGAAAGAGTGGCAAGAAGTTATTCCAGATGGAAAATTTCCAGAACTCATCACACTAAAATCAAACATAAACTATATTAGAAACATCATAAAAGACACAATTGAAAACACAGCAAATCGCGAAGGATATATAAATATCAATGACTTGCCTGAAAATGCCGATTTCTTCATATATCAACATAAAGTTATTAAAAACCCAAATGATATTGCATCACATAAAGTTATTGAAGAACATATTGACCGCTTTGGAGAAGATTATCGCGTGCAAGTTAAAGAACACCCAGTTGAAGAATTAAGAAGCCGAAAAGAAGATAATGTCAATATTGGCAGAATACCAAAAAGTTTTAAAAAATAATAAAATTAAGTAAAATAAAAAACTCAAATAATAAAAAATGCTAGCCTTTATTTTTGCTAGCATTTTTTATTTATATTATTATTTATTGTTAAGCTATCTCTTCAGTGTAGTTGATTTGATTTATAAAAGTTGCAGTTGCAAAACCTTTACCATAAATATAAGATTTTAACTCAAATTTTGCACCATCATAACTTTCATTAATATCATTTACATCTTCTTTATAACTTACAAAATAATATGTTAAAGGATAATTGTCATCTTTATCTTTGTCAGTATTTGTTGTTACGCTATAACTATCTAATTTTCCATTTTTATAAAGGCTGTTGATTGAAATATCGTTTTGTGCCATACCATCATAATAACAACCAACCATTGATTTTTGTGCCCCTTCATTATATATTAAAGTATATTCATTAGTGTCTTCATTAAAATCAACTTCATTTGTTGTGTCAAAACAGAATTTAATATCTGTAAAACTTATTTCTTCAGCAGCTGGGAACATATTAAAATCTACTTCTTGACCATTAAGTTTAATTTTGGTTTCTCCTGCTGACTCTAAAAGTAAAATAGGAGCTGCCATATATAATTTATTATCTTCGAAATAATAAATTTTATCTTTAATAAAATGAGTCATACCAACAGAAAGTGGAATTGTTTGATCTTTATCATAAACAACATCACCAAAACCTACTGATTCTAAATCTGTAACATTATTTACTGTTCCAACTAAAACATAATATTCAGTAAATTCTGGAATTGCCTCTTTAGCCTCTTCATAAGTATAATAACTGTATGTTGATTCTCCTTCTTTTGCAGGTAATTTATTTAATACATTATTTTCCATAATTTCCAAAACATTTTCTGCTTCTGATTTAAGTGTTTCAGAAATAGTAAATGTTATATTTTGCTCTCCACAGCAAGCCACCAAAGCAAAACTACCTAAAATAAGCATAATTACAAGTGCAAACACAGTTGAAAATTTTTTAACTTTACTCATAGAAACCTCCTTTTGTTTCATATTTGTATTTTATCATATAATACAAAAAAACGCAAACAAAATTCAAAAGTAAAAAATAAATTTTTTAAATTAAAAAAAGAAAGTTACAAATTTTGCATCTTTCTTTTTTTATCGTTCTTATTTTTTACATATCTTTTCTACGATAATCAACATCTATAACTGCTTTTCTCTTTTCTTCCTGTTTTTTACCAGATTTATCCACCCATTTCCTAACAATAAGATTTGTGATTGGAGAGAAAATCATCATAACGATTTGTCCAACAATAATGTAAATTGCAAACAAACTTGTATACATCAAAGTGAAAATTCCAAGAATGATTGGCATAATGAAATACATTGCTTTTCCACCAGGTTGTTGTGCTCCAACACTTCCCTTTTTCATAAGTTTGTTATTGATAAAGATTGATAAGAAAGATGTGACAACAGCAAGAATAACTAAAATGTAATAACCATTTGCACCTAAGTCTCTTTCATTAAATCCTGCAACAACAAAGTCAAAAATTTTTCCTTCATAGTCATATTGTTCTTCAATTTCTTTTTCAGCATCAGAATAATATTTATTAAGATAATTTGTGATTTCACTTTTGTCAAAGACAGGGCTTGTTGTTGGACTTTCTGCCTTATAAATATTCTTTATCCAAAGAAAACTTTGAAGATTTTCAGTGTAATAGTCTGCAGTGATATCTTCTGCCATTGACTTAATATTTAATTGCATGCTGTTTAATTCTCTCATTGCTGAAACAGAATTTCCTTCTGCATCATCAACATATTCATCTGCATAATTAGTTATTATTTCATAAATTTCTTGATTGGCATTAACATTAGGGTCTTCATTAAAGTTTATCATATTTTCCGTAAGTTCATCACTAGGTCTTATGGTGTAAATAATTTCATTTGGATTTTCTATTAAATAAAAATCTAAAGTCATTTGTTTATTTTCAACATCTATAGTTGCATTAACATTAAAATCTTCGCCATATGTTAGTTCGGCTAAATTAGAATTATAGAAACTTTCAAAATTTTCATTT
>CALUUL010000163.1 GCA_944323945.1 Candidatus Gastranaerophilales bacterium | reverse complement strand
ATGTACTCACGACCGGGGAGAGCTTCAGGCAACTGCAACGAAAGATGAAACAACTGGGGGCATTGTCGGTTATCGGTGTGTTTCTTGGGAAGACGGTATAATTGATTAATATTCAATTTATTTTTCTATATTTGTTTGTCGTTGAAAAAATGGCGTACGTATTAAGTAAAAATGTACAACATCAAAATACTTTGAATTATGATTGATTTTAGGAAGAAGTTAGGAAAAAAAGAAGTTGAAAAGAAGATAAATCCATTAGAGATTTATGATGAATTGGATAGAAGAAGTGTTACAGGTCCATTAAGACCTGTACAATATAAAATATTGGATGAATGGTTTAAACATAAGCAGAAAGACAAAAATCTGATTATCAAACTCCATACTGGAGAAGGTAAAACTTTAATAGGGCTATTAATACTTCAGTCTAAGATAAATCAAGGCGAGGGACCTTGTGCTTTTGTGTGCCCTAATATCTATTTGTCGCAACAAGTTGCTAAAGAAGCTGAAAAATTTGGTATTCCATATTGTGTAATAGAAAGTGATAATAGTTTACCTAACGACTTCATTGAAGGAAAGCGAATTTTAATTGTACACGTTCAAAAAATATTTAATGGAAAAACTATTTTTGGAATTAATAACTTTTCCACACATATCGGGACTATCATTTTAGATGATTCACATGCATGTATTGATTCTATAAAAGATTCTTTTACTATTAGGATTCCGAGGGAAAAACCAATATATGCAGAAATATTGACCCTTTTTAAGGAAGATTTGTCAGATCAAGGTGAAGGTGATTTTTTGGATATTTGCAATGGTGATTATGAAGCTTTGCTTCCTATTCCATATTGGTCTTGGATTGATAAAAAAAGTGAGATTACTAGTCTGTTGTCTCAACATAAAGATGACGATGAGCTGATGTTTATATGGCCTTTAATAAAAAATAATATTGAGGATTGTCAGGCTTTTGTTACAGGTAAAGGTATAGAGATACTTCCATATAATATTCCTATTGGAAGTTTTGGTTCATTTGCTAAAGCAAATCAAAGAATATTAATGTCTGCTACGACTCAGGATGATTCTTTTTTTATAAAAGGTTTAGGATTTGATGTTAACGCAATAAAGAATCCTTTAATCAATACTGAGCAAAAGTGGTCTGGTGAAAAAATGATTTTGATACCATCATTAATTGATGAGTCACTAGATCGTGATTTAATAGTAAGTAAATTTGCAAAACCTAATGATAAAATGCATTTTGGTAGAGTAGCAATTGTTCCAAGTCTTCGTAGATCGGAACAATATTATCATTTAGGCTCTACTATTACTAACGCAAAAAATATTTTTGCTAACATTTCAGATTTGAAAGCCGGTAAAACCAGTAATACAGTAGTAATAATAAATAGATATGATGGAATTGATTTACCAGATGAATCTTGTCGTTTATTAATTATTGACTCAATGCCATATTTTAATTCATTGGTAGATCGATATGAAGAACAGTGTAGAATTAATAGCGATGTTATCAATATTCGTTTGGCTCAAAAAATAGAACAAGGTTTGGGAAGAAGTGTTAGAGGTGAAAAAGACTATAGTGTTATTTTATTAATTGGTGCTGATTTAGTGAAGTTTATTAGGAGCATAAAAACTAATAAATATTTTTCTTCCCAAACAAGGAAACAAATTGATATTGGTTTCCAAATTGCAGAAATGGCGAAGGATGAACTTAAAGCAGATGAACCTAGTCTGAAAGTAGTAGCATCGTTAATATCCCAAGCTGTAATAAAAAGAGATGAGGGGTGGAAAGAATTTTATCGTGAAGAAATGGATAAAATTCCAGTTTTAGAAAATAAAAATAATATTTATGAAATATTGGAGCTAGAGAAAAAAGCAGAGATTTTTTCTATGCAAAAGAATTATGAAGACGCATGTAATCAAATTCAAGCGATATTGGATAAATACATAACTGAAGACTCTGAAAAAGGATGGTATTTACAAATATTGGCACGATATAAGTATTTCATTAGTAAAACTGAATCTAATCGACTTCAAAAAGCGGCTTTTAATTGTAATCTACATTTATTAAAACCAAAAGATGGAATAACTTATAAAAAGATTAACATTATTAATGATTCTAGAATTCATAGAATAAAGAAATGGATTGCTCAATATAATGATTATAGCGAATTGATGTTAGCTGTAGATGGTATTTTAAATGATTTTTCGTTTGGAGTGAATGCAGAAAAATTTGAGATGGCTTTGCAGAATATAGGCCTGTTATTAGGTTTTATAAGTCAAAGACCCGATAAAGAAATTCGTAAGGGACCAGATAATTTATGGGGTGGTATTGAACATAAATTCATTTTACTTGAATGTAAAAGTGAAGTTAGTGAAAGCCGTGAAACTATAAATAAGCATGAAGTAGGACAAATGAATTCACATTGTGGATGGTTTGAGAACGAATATGGCAAAGATGTATATGTAAAAAGAATTCTAATAATTCCTACTAATAAATTATCCTATGAAGCTGATTTTACACATGAAGTAGAAATCATGAATAAGAAAAAGATTAAACAGTTTAAGAATGCTATAAAATCTTTTGTTAAGGAATTTAAACCTTATAATATTCATGAGATCGAAGATGATAAGATTCAGGATTTTATAAATGCTAATAAATTAAATGTAAAGGATATTGAAAGTCTTTATACAGAATCTTGGATACGAAAAAAATAAAATATTATCACTACAATTTTAGAATGATTTTGTAAACTGTTATAATATATAAGAACGTTAGATATGGCGGCTTCATCCGTGCTTCAGTGCCGGATGGAGCCGCTTTTTTTGTGCCTGTATGCGGGGAAAACGGGGATTATGGAAGAAAAATAAGGAAAATCATTCCCTACTATGGAAATACTATGGATTGTG
>CALUUL010000162.1 GCA_944323945.1 Candidatus Gastranaerophilales bacterium | reverse complement strand
CTACTATTTAATGATACAAATATTGTGAAAAACATTTTATATCACCCTATGGCATTATGGAGATGTAGAAAATAGTAATGATCTTTTATAATTTTATACAAAATTAAAAAATATATGCTATAATATTCTTAATATTGTGAGGTTTATATGGAAGAAAACAAAGGGGTAATTTACATTTTGACTAATCCGTCATTTCCAGAGTATGTAAAAATTGGTTATGCAGATGATGTTAAAAAAAGATTAGCACAACTAAATAAAAGTGAGTGTGTACCATTTGCATTTAGAGTTTATGCTACTTATGAAGTAAGTTCAAGATTGTCTGATATAAAGATACATGAAATTATAGATAAGCTTAATCCTAATCTTCGTTCAATTGAAAATTTTGAAGGAAAGAAAAGGGTGAGAGAATTTTATGCTATGAGTCCTGAAGATGCTTATGATTTATTAAAAGCAATAGCAGAAATTAATGGTATGGAAGTAAAATTAAAAAAAGTTACTCCTTCAAAAGAAGAGAAAAAAGAGGAACAATTAGCAAATAGTATAAGAAAAAGTGCTATTGATTTTTACGAACTTGGAATTAAACAAGGTGATGAATTTACATATATCCATAATCCAAACATTAAAGTTAAGGTGTTGGATAATAGAAATGTTGAATATAATGGTGAAAAAACTTCATTAAGTGCGCTAGCTCAAAAATTGTTAGGAAAAAAAGGTCCAGTTCAGGGGACATTACATTTTTCATATAACGGAGAAATATTAAAAGAATTGAGAGATAGAATTGAAAGTGAGAATAAGGCAGAATGAATAGTGATTTTTTTAACGGCATGTTAGATACACAGAAAAATATCAATTCCATAAATAGTGCAAAGACATTGACAAATATAGCAAAACAACATGAGGAAATGGGTAAAGCGTTAGATTTTGAACAAAAGAGAAAAGAAGAAAAAGTTGATGCACAAATTCGTCTTTTAACACAAAGTAATGAAAATTTGGAAGAAAATAATAAACATCTTAGAAAATTGTTAGAATTAAAAGAAAAAGAGTTAGAAGAAAGTAAAATATCTTTGATTAAAAGTAATAAATACAATAAAAAGATGTTTGTAATGACATTAATATCCACTATAACTGCAATTATCGCTGTAGTTGTAAGTATACTAATAGCTGTATTTTTATAATAATGTTAACACAAATTTATTAAATAAAGCGATTTATGATTAAATAATAGGAGATTTATATGAATAAACAGCAACTAGCATCAAAAATTTGGGAAAGCGCTAACAAAATGCGTTCAAAGATTGAGGCAAATGAATATAAAGATTATATTTTAGGATTTATATTTTATAAATTTCTTTCAGATAAAGAAATGGATTTTCTTGTAAAAGATGGTTGGACTAAAGAAGATTTAAAAAAATATCTTAATGAAGAAGAAAGTGATACCGTCAAATATTGTCAAAAGAATCTTGGCTATTTTATAAGTTATAAGGATTTATTTTCAACTTGGCTTGAAAAAGGACTTGATTTTGCAGTTGGAGATGTTAGTGATGCCTTAAATGCTTTTGATAGATTGATAAACGAAAGTCATAAAAAAGTTTTCAATAAAATATTTCAAACATTGCAAACAGGGCTTAGCAAACTTGGAGATACTTCTGGCGCTCAAACAAAGGCAATTCGTGAACTTTTGAATTTAATAAAAGATATTCCTATGGACGGAAGACAAGATTATGATGTTCTTGGCTTTATTTATGAATATCTTATTAGCAACTTCGCTGCGAATGCAGGTAAGAAGGCAGGTGAGTTTTATACACCACACGAAGTTTCGCTTGTTATGTCCGAAATTATTGCAAATCATTTAAAAAATAAAGACAAAATTGAAATCTACGATCCAACAAGTGGCTCTGGTTCTTTACTTATCAATATTGGTAAAAGTGTTTCAAAATTTATAAATAATAAAGATAATATTAAGTACTATGCACAAGAATTAAAAGAACCAACTTATAATCTTACTCGTATGAATTTAGTAATGCGTGGTATTCTTCCAGATAATATTGTTACACGAAATGGTGACACGCTAGAACAAGACTGGCCATATTTCGATGATTCAGATCCAAGTGGAACTTATACTCCATTATATGTAGATGCTGTGGTTTCAAATCCACCATATTCTCAACCTTGGGACCCAAGCAATAAAGAAGGAGATGCTCGTTATTCAAGGTATGGCTTGGCTCCTAAATCAAAAGCGGACTATGCCTTTTTGTTACATGATTTATTTCATATTAAACCAGATGGAATTATGACCATTGTTTTACCACATGGAGTTTTGTTTAGAGGTGGAGAAGAAGAAAAAATCAGGAAGGCGCTTATAGAGAACAATAATATAGATGCTATTATTGGACTCCCAGCAAACATTTTCTACGGAACAGGCATACCAACAATAATTATGATATTAAGACAAAAGAGAGTTAATACTGATGTTTTAATTATAGATGCGTCAAAGGGATACATAAAAGCAGGTAAAAATAATAAATTAAGAGCATCTGATATTAAAAAAATTGTTGACACAATTGTTAATCGTGAAAGTATTGAAAAATATTCAAGAGTTGTAACGAAAGAAGAAATTCGCGAGAATGACTATAATCTTAATATTCCAAGATATGTAGATTCTTCTGATGAACCTGAAAGTTGGGACATTTATGCATCTATGTTTGGCGGAATACCCAATGAAGAAATTGATGGATTAAAAAAATATTGGGATGCTTTTCCAAATTTAAAGACTGTATTATTTAAGAGTTTAAATTCATCATATTCGGAACTTCTTTCAAACGATGATATAAAAGAATTGATAGATAACAATCAAGATATAAAAGCATTTAATGAAAAATTTTTAAATAATTTTGATAGTTTAAATGATTATTTAAAAACACAATTTATTGATAATATGGAATCA
>CALUUL010000161.1 GCA_944323945.1 Candidatus Gastranaerophilales bacterium | reverse complement strand
CTAATTCCTAATAAGTATGTCATTACACCTCTAAAATTGATATTCGTAATCTGTATTTTTATTTTCATTATCCAGCCAATATGTCTCAACATTTGGCTTTTTTAGTCTTAATCTGTCTCTTTTTACAATTTTCATTAATAATCCTGTAGGTAATACTGCAAATATATAACCTATTGCAAGAACAACTATTGCAATATACTTTCCTAAAAAATTACCAATTATATTCAATAGTTTTTTTAATCTTACAGAAAAACTCTTTGACAAAATACACAATATTGCAAGAATCCAAAATACAGCTATAACTATTACAGCAAAATTCACAAGAGAATGCCTATAAAGTATTACTGCAGGGATTAAAGGCAATAAAGTAAGAGTTATTGATAATTTTTTATACTCATCTATCTTCATATAGCAACCTATATTATTGTATATATAAATGGAGACACAGGAGATGTTCCAACAGCTATCAAAAATATTAGAAGTACTAAAAATATGATAACAGGAACTATCCAATAAGCTTTTTTACTCCATAAGAACTTAAATAATTCCACTAAGAAATTTTTTCTTTTCATTTATTCTCCTCTGCAACTATTTTCTCCATTAAAGAATTTGCCTGTTCATGTTCAGGTAAAATTTTCAATATTGTTTCTATATGTTCTTTTGCTAAATTATAGTCTTTCTGCTTATATTTACATTCAGCCATACCATATAATACAGATAAATTATTTGGAACAGCTATGTTTATCAAGTTAAATAATGCATATGCTTGGTTGTATTCTCCAATTTCAATACAAACCTTAGCCAAAAGATTTGCAATTTCTGTGTTTGGAGCTATTGCATATGCATCTTCCAATAACTGTTTCGCATTTTCATAATTCTTTTCACTGAAATAAACTTGAGCTAAATGAAATAACACCTCTATATTTTGAGGCTCTTTTTCAATAGCCTTAAGCAATACATCTTTTGCACGCTTAATCATATTCATTGAAATATAATTAACAGAAATATTCACCATCATATATATAGGAATATTTTCATTCTTTAAAACTCTTAGATATAACTTTTTTGCCTGTTCAAAATCAGACATCAGATGAAAATAATTTGCATATTCGAACAATACATATATATTTTCCGGTGCAAGTTTATATGCTTGTTTAAAATATTCAGATGCTTTATCAAAAAATTTTCTTGATAAATAAATAATTGCCAAATCTTTATAAGCCAATACATAAGATGGATTCATTTTTATAATTTTCTTGAACACTTCTTCAGCTTTATCTGTTTCGTTTGTTTTTGCACATAATACAGCATATTCATATAAAATATTTAAATGACCATGCCCAGAAGCTATTAAATCGGCATATAGTATTTTGGCAGCTTCATTTTTCTTACTTTTTGAATATAAAGAAGCCAAATGAAGTTTCAATTGAACAGAACTCAAATTAAATGTTAACAACTTCTCTATTATTTTAGTTGCTTTTTCTATTTCATTATTCCCTTCATACGCACAAGCTAAATTATATTGCAGATTTTCTTTATCAGGATTGTTCTTAACTAAATCTTCATATAACAAAATTGCATCTTGGTAATGCATAGATTTTAATGCAGACATAGCATAAGCATTTAAGTATTGTTCTTTAACAATAATTTCACTGGCTTTTTTTAAATAAGAGTATGCTTCTTGAAATGATTCAACAGAAAAATAAGCCAAACCTATATTATATAAAACTGACGAATCATCAGGTGTTAATTCCAAAGCTTTAGTATATAGTTCAATTGATTTTTGAACATTACCGGAGGAAAAATAAGTCAGACCTAATTTATTATATAATCTTGAATTATCAGGTTCTAATGCAATTGCTTTTTCTAAGTATTCAATAGCCGAAGAAAATTTAGTATTTTCCAAAGCAACAGAGGATAATATTTCATATACTTGAACGTCTTCACTACCAATTTCAAGCATTTTTGTTTCATACTCGAATACTTCCTGACTTTTCTTCTGTTTCATCAAAGCTACTGCCAATGTTTTATATGCATCAAGATAATCTTTCCTTAATTCAATAACTTTCTTTAATAACAATTCTGCTTCGTCAGACTTATCTTTTCCAAGATATATTGTCGCCATATAATATAAAGAAAGTGCATCATCAGGATTTTGATTCAAGAAATCCTCAAAGTTTTTCAATGCTTCATCTAAATAATTAAGATTTATATTACAAAGTCCTAAAAGCTTAACTAATTCAATATCTTTTTCAGTATTATTTAATGCTTCTATAATAAGTTCTTTTGCTTTTTCGTATTCTTTTTCTTCTACCAAACGAAGTATATTCTGTTTATCCATAGTTTTATAACCACCTTTCGTACAATTATATCAAATTAAAAACAAATCACAATAAACTGTAATAATTGAAAAAAAAGCATTTTTGTGTTCTAATTGGTTAGATTAGGTTAAAGAGGAGACATATAATGACAGAAAGAACATTTATAGCAATCAAGCCGGATGGAGTAAAAAGAAATCTTATTGGCAGAATTATTACAAAATTCGAAGAAAAAGGCTATAAAATTATAGGATTAAAACTCCTTTTGCCTACATTGGAACTTGCAGAAAAACATTATGCAGAACATAAAGGAAAGCCATTCTATCCTCGTTTAATAGAATATATTACATCAGGTCCAATTGTTGCAATGGTTATTGAAGGCGATAATGTAATTGCAGAATCAAGAAGAATGATGGGTTCAACAAAACCTGAAGAAGCTGAAGCAGGTACTATTCGTTTTGAATATGCAATTAATAAAGAATATAATATAATACATGGGTCAGACTGCGTGGAAAGTGCTGAAAGAGAAATAGCTATTTATTTCAAAGAAGAAGAACTTTGCCCAAACTGGACAACAATGTTAGAAATGATAATGAACAATGGCAAATAAGTATTTTTCGTTTGAACTTTTAAAAGAAGATAAAAAAACAGGTGC
>CALUUL010000160.1 GCA_944323945.1 Candidatus Gastranaerophilales bacterium | reverse complement strand
GCTTCTGGTTTTTAGATTTTTATTGTAAAATTAATTTGGAAGAAGGAAATATATGAAATTTACATCATCATTTAAAGTTGGTATATTGGCACTATCCGCAATAATAATCTTATTATTCACAGTTATGTGGGTAAAAGGGAAGGCAATATCGAGTGCAGACAGAATAACTGTAAGCTTCAAAGATGTTAACGGAATGAGACCCGGTAGCAGCGTTCAAATGATGGGAGTTAGAATTGGCCAGGTTGAAGAAATAAAACCCAAAATAAATTCATCAGAAAGCTATGTTGATGTTAAATTTGTTATAACAGAGCCTAATGTTGAAATTCCTAAGGCTTCAGAGATATCTATTCAACAATCAGGTATTATCGGAGAACAATTCTTAGAAATAACTCCTCCAAAAGAAAAAATTATATATTTACCTGAATCTGATAAGTCATTGGTATTGCACGCTGATGATAAAGTGCAAATGGAACTTGACCATAAATACTATGATATAGGAACAATTAAGAAAATAGAAATTGTCGAAACAAATATGCTTCCTATATTAGTCAAAGAAAATATAAAAACAAAAAATGCATATAAAGTAAAATATATAGTTGAATTACCAGGACTTGTAACTCCGGATATGCTTGAAGGCAAAATTGTTAAAGAAGATAATACAAAAAAATTAAGACTTATTCCAAAAAATTCTGTTGATATTCCTTATCCCAAAACAGATTCTCCATATACAGTTATAGAGCCAATGAGAATTGCAGACTTTTTGGAACTTCAATATAGAAGTGCAGAATCATTAATTGAAACAAACGAAAGAATTTCTTTATTGTTATCAGATGATGTTATAAGAGATTTGCAACAAACAACTGTTAACTTAGAAGAATTAACAACAAATGCAAATATAACTATGGCAAAAGCTCAAGAGTTAATTGATTTATCGAAGATAGAACTTGAAATGTTAACTGAAAACGCAAATAAACTTTCTGACAGATTACTCGTTCTTACAGATAATATAAATAAAATTGCAGGAAATCAGGAATTTGTAGAGAATGTTGCAAATGCTACAAAGTCATTTACAAGATTATCTGATAATTTATCAGGTTTAATGGAAGATCCAAAAACAAAAACAACACTTGCAAATATAGATATAACAGCAAAAAATATAGCAGAACTTTCAAGCTATATTAACGATATGTCTAAAGATGCACAATTAAAACAATATCTAAAAGAATCTGTTGTAAGATTAAATACTGCACTAGACAAATTAACAATTACACTAGATACAGTTAATTATGCAACAGAGGACGAGGAAAAACTTAAACAAACGATGGATGATATAAATGTAACATCTGAAAATCTAAGAAAATTCTCAGAAAAATTAAATAAAAGATTTTTAATTTTCAGATTATTATTCTAAGGCAAATATGAAACTATTTATATCGAAACTACACTACAAAAAAAAACTTAATTTATACGAAACAATGATTGTTTCTATATTGAGTGTTGTCGGAATTTTCTATAATATCGTTTCAAAAATAAGAAATAAAATGTATGACAAGAAACTTATACCGACATACACATCAAAATCATTTGTTGTTTCTATAGGAAATATAACAACAGGTGGAGTAGGAAAGACGCCTTTAACGTTAGAGGTCGCAAGATATTTCCTTGGATTAAATAAAAAAGTTGCAATATTATCAAGAGGCTATGGAGCAAAATTAAAGAACAAAGAACCAAATCTTATTTCAGATGGTTCAGGTGCATTATATACAGCATCTATGGCTGGAGATGAACCTGTTTGGCTCGGTGATAATTGCAAAGGAGCATATGTTGTTACTTGCGCAAGCAGAATAAAAGCGGAAAAATTTATAAAAGATAAATACAATCCCGATATTATAATACTTGATGACGGCTTTCAACACAGAAAAATGAATCGAGATCTTGATATCGTTTTAGTTGATGCAAAAAATAAGTTCGGGAATAAACATATTCTGCCGGCAGGTCCTTTAAGAGAAGACTTAAATAATATAAAAAGAGCAGATAAACTTATTATAGTAAACAAAGGTTTTGATTCACGAGAAGCTTTAAAATATTGTGATTATCTAAAGAAGCGATTTAAAAAAGATACATATTTATGCAAAATAGTTCCAGATTACGCATACAATATATTAACGGGTGAAACATTAAATAAAGATACACGAATTATGGCCTTTTCAGCGATTGGTCAACCATCCGGCTTTTATGATTTTCTAAGAAATGACTATAGATTAATGGCAGTACTAGAATTTGAAGACCACCATTCATATGAACAAGATGATATATCAAAAATTATCCACTTTGCACAAGAAGAAAATATTGATAGCATTGTAACAACAGAGAAAGATGCTGTAAAAATAATCGACATCATAAAAGATGTTGAATTACCAATAAAAATATATGCACTAAAACTAAAAGCATATATAGATATCAAGGAAATATGCGGAAGATGAAAAAAATTCTGGTAGTGAGATACCGATTTATAGGAGATATGATTTTAACAATACCTTTTTTACGTAATTTAAGGTATATATATCCAGATGCACAAATAGATATGCTTGTTGCTCCAAATTCAGGAGAAGTAATAGAAGATTGTCCTTATGTTAACAACTTTATATATTTTGATACAACAAGAAAACATAAGTATGAAAACGGTAAAGGCAAGAAAAAATCATTTTGGAGTTATGTTTTTGAATTAAGAAAAAACAAATATGATAAAGCATATGTTTTAAAACGATCATTATCAAGTGCGTTATTATGTTTTTTTGCCGGAATAAAGGAGAGAATAGGGTTTGATACGGAAAACAGAGGTTTTCTTCTCACAAAAAAAGTTAAGTATGATGAAACGAAACACGAATCATTATGCTTTTTAGATGTTTTAAAAGCAGAAGGTTTTAATATAAAAGATACTTATCTTGAAAATTGGATAAAAGATGAAAATAAACAAAAAGTAAAACAACTTTTTAAAGAAAATAATATAAAAGAAGAATATAGAAAAGC
>CALUUL010000159.1 GCA_944323945.1 Candidatus Gastranaerophilales bacterium | reverse complement strand
CTTATATTTTTTTCTGCTGTTGAACCAAGTGAAATAATTATAGTTTTTCTTTTTAGGTCAGAAAAAGTGTGAATATCACTGTCTTCTTTTACTAATGCTGTTTGACCTGCAATATAGTATGGTTCTGAAAAATCTATTAAATATTGTCTTTGAGGAGTGATTGACATTGTAGCAATAACTAAATCAACTTCTCCTGATGTAACGGATTCTATTCTCTTGTCAGTTGTAATGGATACAAGCTTTAATTTTCTTTCACTACCTAAAATATCTTTTGCAATATATCTTGCTATATCAATATCAAAACCTTCAAGTTCACCTGTTGCTTTACTAACAAAACCAAAAGGTTTTGAGTCATCTTTAACTCCAACAATTAAAACATCGCGTTCTATAATTTTATCCAATGCTGTTTTTTCTTCTTTTTTCCCGCAAGAAGTTAATAATAGTAATGATAATATAAGAAGACATAAGAACTTTTTCATATTCCACCTTATCTTTATTAGAACATAATATTTTTTATATAGAAATACTGTTAAAGGAGTAATTAATTTTAATCTTCTTTTTTCATTAATTTTGCATAAGCTCTTGAGTTTATTTCTCCCCCAACAAGTATTATTAGCGATGTGTAATATAACCAAACCATTAGTATTGCAACAGCACCAATTGCACCATATACTTTATTATATGCGTTAAGATTACTTAAGTATAATGAAAAACACCAAGAGCCGAACATCCAAAAGAAACTAAAAAAGAAGGTTCCAGGTAGTACACTTTTGAATTTTATTTTGTCATTGCCTTCTATTGCAGGAAGAATAAAATAGTTTCCTATAGCACAGAATGCAAGTGCTAAATATGTGACCGGCCATCTTACAACAGATATTATATCTATTGATAGTTTTGATAGCAGGGTATATTCAATCATAAAATCAAGAAAAACTTTACCTAAAACAATTAAATTAACAACCAAAAATAGAACAAGAGAGTTTATAAAAACCATTAAAATAGCAAGTACTCTGGTATATAAAAAATTTCTGGTTTCTTCTATGGCATATGCTCTATTTAATCCTTTTATTATTGCAGCTATAGCATTTGCTGCAAGTGCTATAGTTATACATAGACCAAATATGGCAATTAGTTTACCTTGTTTGAAAATCATTGCTTCGTTTAAAGTTTCAAGGATTAATGAAGCAACATCTTTTGGGGCAATATTAGTTAAAAATGTTAAAATTGGTGTGATTAATGTCTTTTTACCCATCCACGCGAATAATGATGTTAAGAAAAGCAAAAACGGAAAAAGTCCAAGAATAAACCAAAACGCCATTTCCGCAGCAACGCCACAGAAATCTTGTTCGATAATTTTTTTTATCAGGGTTTCTATATATTTTCTCATTTTATTTCACTTTGAACACGTTTTAATAACTTATCAAACGCTATTGCTATAGGTTTCTTTATAGTACAGCCTGCGGCAAAAGTATGTCCGCCTCCACCAAAATCCATTACTATAGGAGTTAAATCAAGAGTCTTACTTCTTAAACTGACTTTTGTATAACCCTCTTTTGTTTCTTTTAATAAAGCTGCTACTTCAACATTTTTAGAAGTTCTTAATACTTCTACTATGCCTTCTGTATAGTCATCGGTTGCGCCGAATTTACTCATATCACTTCTTGTAATTTTTGCGAAGGCAATTTTCCCCTCGTTATAAAAAACCGTATTTGTAACAATGTAGGCTTGAAATTGAACCATAGATTGCGGTTTTGTTTCATAACAAGCTCTAAATTCATAAGTTGGTGACACCCCAAGTTTTACAAGTTCAGCTGCAAGCATAAATGTTTCAGGTGTTGTATTGTCGTATTTAAAACCGCCGGTATCTGTTAATAGTGATGTATATATGCATCTTGCAACATCTTTGGGAATTTCTATATTCCATTCTTTAAATATTTTGTAAAGTATAATGCCAACACATGCTGCATCTCCATCAACAATATTTATATCTCCATAACCTATATTTGTTTTATGATGGTCTATATTTACTTTAAATTTTGCATTATCAAATATAGCTGTTCCATATACCATTCTATCTTTTGATGCAACATCTACTGCTATCGCTAAATCATACTTTTTATTTCTGTCTATAGTTTGAACATCTTTAAATCTGTCAAAGTTTGGCAAATATGAATATAAAGAGGGAAGCATTCCTACATAAACAGAGTCTACTTTTTTATTAAAATATTTTTCTATGATTAGGCTTATTGCTAAATTTGAGCCTAATGTATCACCATCCGGACTAACATGAGAAAATACAATAATAGTTTCTGCTTTCTCAATTTTCTCTTTTAATTCTAAAAATAAATTATCCATACCATCTTAATTTTCTATAGAAAAATTATACTATAAAAAAATAAAATGGTCGAAGTTGATAAAATTCAATTCTGTTTCGTCTTGTTAAACAAATTCATTTTATTATTTTGTGTAAGAATTTTATTTGATTGCCATTTTACTAATGAATTACTATAATAACTAAAGATGTAAGGAATAGAAGAAAAATGTACGAAAAAACACCTCAAAATATATTTGGGCATTCACTTGTAGAAACAGGTCGTATGATAAAAATGTATAATCTTAAAGTCTTTGCGTTAAAAGAGTTTGATATTACGCCTGAACAATTTGTTATATTGAGTATTCTTGATGATAATTCAAATCTTCATCAAATGCAGCTGTGTAAACTATTGTTTAAAGATCGTTCTAATATGGCGAGATTAATTGGTGTTCTTGAAAAAAAAGGTCTTGTTAAAAAAGTTCCGGGTGTAGATAAAAGATTGGTTAACAAAATTCAAATAACACCTGAGGGAAAAAAACTTAAAGATATTATTGTACCTGTTATAAAAGAATCAAGAAGTAAATTATTGAACAATATATCTGACGAAGAGTTAAATTCTTGTATAAGAGTCTTTGCAAAAATTCGAGAAAATTTAAGGTCTTAAATTATTGACTATCTAATAGTTATAATTAAAAATCTTATATATTGTAAATAGTGGAGGA
>CALUUL010000158.1 GCA_944323945.1 Candidatus Gastranaerophilales bacterium | reverse complement strand
GGAGATGAGCCTGCAAGCGAGATAGAAACAAAATTTATGATGGAAATTCTTTCCGGTTATAAAATTGATGCAATATTATCTATCCATGCTCCGTTTGAGATAGTTAATTATGATGGACCTGCTCAAGATTTGGCGGAAAAAATAGCACAATTAACAGGATATAAAGTTCAGGCTGATATTGGATATCCTACTCCGGGAAGTTTTGGGAATTATGCAGGGGTTGAAAGAAATATACCAACAATTACTTTAGAATTACCTGAAAATCAAGATAATGATACTTTATGGAATGTTAATAAACCTGTTTTTGAGTATCTTGCATGTAAATATTAACGTAATATTTTATGAAAACTAAGACTTTTATGGTATATTTTAAAATGAGAATGCATCTTAGAAAAGGAAAAATAAATGATATCAGTAAATGATTTAAAAACAGGCTTAACACTTGAAATTGACGGCGGACTATGGAATGTTGTTGAATTCATGCACGTAAAACCGGGTAAAGGTGCTGCATTTGTTAGAACAAAATTAAAAAATGCAGAAACTGGTAACGTTGTAGAAAAAACATTTAGAGCCGGCGAAAAAGTTGCAAAAGCTACTTTGGATAAAAGAGATATGCAATACCTTTATAAAGAAGGTAATGACTATGTTATGATGGACTTAGAATCATATGAACAAATCTCTGTAGCTGCTGACAAAATTGGTGATGGTGTTAAATATTTAAAAGAAAATATGAACGTAGCTATTTTACTTCACGGTAATAATATTATTGGTATTGATATACCAAACTTCGTTGAACTTGAAGTTATTGATACCCCTCCTGCTGAAAAGGGAAATACAGCTCAAGGCGGTACTAAACCTGCTACTTTGGAAACAGGTGCTGTTGTTAACGTTCCATTCTTCGTAACAAACGGAACTATAATAAGAGTTGATACCAGAACTAATGAATATTTAGACAGAGTCTAAGGATAGATAAAATGAAATTTGATTTAGAATATTTAGAAAAATTAGCTAATATAGTATATGAAAATGATCTTTCTGAAATAACATTGGAAGATGATGAAAAAGCAGTTTGCTTTAAGAGAGAAAAACAACAAGTTGTTCAAGCATCAGCTCCTGTAGTAATGCCTGCAACTGTTACATCTCAGGTTGTTGCTCCAACTCCGAAGCCTGCTAGTGAAGCAAAAACAGAAAGTGCTCATAAGGGAAGTCCTATAGTTTCTCCTATGGTTGGTACTTTTTATGCTGCTCCATCTCCTGACGATGCACCTTTTGTTAAAGTTGGTGACAATGTTTCTATCGGTCAGGTTGTTTGTATTATTGAAGCTATGAAATTAATGAACGAAATTGAAGCTGATGTTTCAGGTAAAATTACTGAAATATGCGTTAAGAACGGCGATTCTATTGAATTTGGTCAAGTTCTTATGTATGTTGAGTAAGTTAAGGCTTAATAAATATAAAAGAGGAACATATAAAAGGTTCCTCTTTTTATTTGTTATTTTTTTCCAAGTTTAATAATTTTTCTTTCTTATCCAAACCGCCTGCATAGCCTGTAAGTTTATTGTTGCTTCCTATAACTCTATGACATGGAATAATTATTGCTATTGGATTTTTATTATTTGCATTACCTACTGCTCTTGAGGCGTTTGTGTTCCCTATTAGAGTTGCTATATCTTTATAAGTAGCTGTTTTGCCGTAGGGAATATTCATAAGTTGCAGCCAGACTTTTTTCTGAAATTCTGTTCCCTTTGGATTAAGCGGAAGCTCAAACTTTTTTCTTTTTCCGTTAAAGTATTCATCAAGCTGTTTTATTGTTTGTTTTATAATTTTGTTTTCTTTATTCTCAATGAAATTATGATTTACAAATTTGACCGATAATAAGAAGTTTTCATCGGCACTAATAAATATATCACCAATTATTGAATTATATTTGTAAATGCAGTGCATATTTATAAAATAGCATATTTTGTAGTATCATAAAATATATGAATTATTTTGAACGTGCAAAAAAATTTAGAGCAAAAAAAAGATTAGGACAGAATTTCTTAGTTGATAAATCTGCTATAGAAACGATTTTAAATGTTTCTGATATAAATAAAGATGATATTGTTGTAGAAATAGGTCCTGGGCTTGGTTTTGTTACGGAACAATTGGTTTTACTTGCTAAAAAAGTTTATGCCGTTGAACTTGATGAAGATATGGTTAATGAATTATCTAAAATAAATGCAGATAATTTAGATATTATTCATAAAGATATTTTAAAAACTGATTTAAGCCAATTTGGAAATAATATAAAAGTAGTTGCTAATATTCCTTATTATATAACTTCTCCTATATTAGCTCATTTGCTTGGTGAAGTGGATGATTTGGAAAATAAAAACAGAAATTCAATTTCACAAGTTGTATTAATGGTTCAGTATGAAGTTGCTAAAAGACTTACAGCTAATGAAAAATCTCCATCTAAAGAATTTGGATTGCTGTCAATTTTAGCTCAATTTTGGTCTGATGTTGAGTTTATAAAAAAAGTTCCGTCTCGTTCGTTTTTTCCTGCACCAAAGGTTGATTCGGCTATTGTCAAATTGACTGTCAGAAAAGAACCTTTATTAAAAATTTCTAATTATTCTTTCTTTAGAAAAGTTGTTAAAGGTTGTTTTGCTACAAGAAGAAAAAATATAAAAAATTCACTTGTAAATGTTGGTTTTGCTAAAAATGCAGTGGAAAAAACATTGAAAGATTTGAATATAGATGAAAATCTTCGAGGTGAAACTCTTTCTATTAATCAAATTGGCGATTTAAGTGAAAAACTTAAGGAAAATTTATGAAAAGTATAAAAGTTAGAACTCCTGCTAAGATTAATTTGACTTTAGAAGTCTTAAATAAAAGAGATGACGGTTTCCATAATATACAGTCTATAATGCAAACAATTAATCTTTATGATTATCTGACCTTTAATATTGATAATGCTGAAGAAATTAAAATTGAATTAAAAGGAAATTCCGATGAAATTCCTTATAACGAGTCAAATCTTATATATAAAGC
>CALUUL010000157.1 GCA_944323945.1 Candidatus Gastranaerophilales bacterium | reverse complement strand
TTACCAGACTTCAATTTCTTGGAAGGTAGGTGAAAATGTATGATAGAAAGATTAATGAAAAAATATGCTTTGACAGAACAAGGAGCAAAAGACTTCGTGAAAGCTACAATAAGCTGTACTATAACAAATTTAATTTTAATGATACCAGTTGGTTTACTATATTTATTAGTAAGTGATTTATTAAATGGAATAATACCAGTTTCACACTACTATATTTATGGATTTGGAATTATAGGAATATTAGTATTAATTTATGTGAGTAATTATTTTCAATATAATGCAACTTTTTTTAGTACCTATATTGAAAGTGGAAAAAGAAGAATATCACTAGCTGAAAGATTAAGAAAATTACCATTATCTTTCTTTGGAAAAAGAGATTTATCAGATTTAACAAGTGTGTTACTTACAGATTGCGAAAGAATAGAGCATAATTTTTCTCATATAATGCCTCAATTTTATGGCTCAATTATTTCTACTTGTATTATAGCAGTAAATTTATTCTTTTTCGATTGGAGAATGGCTTTAGCTGCGTTATGGGTATTACCAGTAGCATTAATAATAGTTGGAACATCAGGAAAAGTACAAAATATATTCACAAGAAAGAAAAATGAAGCAGTAATTGATTGTACGGAAGGAATACAAGAATGTATTGAAACAGTTAGAGATTTAAAAGCAACAAATAGTGAAGATAGATATTTAGAAGGTTTAACAAAAAAGATAAAAAAAGTAGAAAAGAAAAACATATTTGCTGAATTAGGTGTAGCAATATTTGTCATTAGTTCATCATTATTATTAAAATTTGGAATAGGAACAGTTGCATTAGTTGGTTCATATTTATTACTAAATAATCAAATAACAGTATTAACATTCTTTATGTTTTTATTAGTTGTTTCAAGAATATATGAACCTATGAATAATACATTAGTCAATTTAGCTGCAATAATTTCCTCAAGGTTAAATATTGAAAGAATGAATGAATTTTATGATTATCCTCTACAAGAAGGAAGCAAAAAGTTGAAAACGAATGGATATGATATAGAATTTAAAAATGTAGAGTTTGAATACAATAAAGGAGATACAGTTTTAAAAGATGTATCATTTACAGCTAAACAAGGAGAAGTAACTGCTTTAGTTGGTCCATCAGGTGGAGGAAAAACAACTATATCGAAATTATGTGCTAGATTTTGGGATGCAACAAAAGGAAAAATAACTTTAGGAGGTATAGATATTTCTAAAGTTGATCCAGAAACATTATTAAATAATTACTCAATAGTATTTCAGGATGTAACATTGTTTGATAATACCGTAATGGAAAATATCAGAATAGGAAAAAAAGGTGCAACAGATAATGAAGTAATAAAAGCAGCTAAACAAGCTAAATGTGATGAATTTATAAGTAAACTACCAGATGGATATAATACTTATATTGGAGAAAATGGCTGTAATTTATCAGGAGGAGAAAGACAAAGAATTTCTATTGCAAGAGCTATATTAAAAGATTCTCCAGTTATTTTATTAGATGAAGCAACAGCCTCTTTGGATGCAGAAAATGAAACAGAAATACAAGAAGCAATATCAAAATTAGTAAAGAATAAAACTGTTTTAATTATCGCTCATAGAATGAGAACAGTTACAAACGCAGATAAAATTGTTTTATTAAAGGATGGTGTAGTAAAAGAACAAGGAAATCCAAAAGAATTATTGGAAAAAGATAGTATTTTTAAAGATATGGTTCAAAAACAACAAGAATCTTTGGAATGGAACTTAAATTAGTTATTTAAAATGGAGGAAATACAATGGAAAATGTCTTAGTAGGATTGTTAATCCCTTTTTTGGGTACTACATTAGGTTCAGCAATGGTCTTTTTAATGAAAGATAAAATAAATCCAAAAGTTCAAAAACTATTATTAGGTTTTGCTTCTGGAGTAATGATAGCAGCTTCTATTTGGTCGCTTATAACACCGTCAATAGAAATGGCAGAAGAACAGGGGAAAATTTCCTGGATTCCAGCCTCAATAGGTTTTTTATTAGGTATTACATTTTTATTAGTTTTAGATAGTCTTATACCACATTTACATTTAAACTCAAAAAAGCCAGAAGGAATAAAAGCAAAGTTAAAAAATACTACAATGATGATATTAGCTGTAACACTTCACAATATTCCAGAAGGTATGGCAGTTGGCGTTGTGTTTTCAGGAGTATTAGCTCAAAATACAACAATAACATTAGCTGGAGCATTTGCATTATCAATAGGAATAGCAATACAAAACTTTCCAGAAGGAGCAATAATATCAATGCCATTAAAAAATGAAGGAATTTCAAAACCAAAAGCATTTTTATACGGAACATTATCAGGTGTTGTTGAGCCAATAGGAGCTATTATAACTATTTTGCTTACAAGTATTGTAACACCTATATTACCTTATTTACTTTCTTTTGCAGCAGGAGCAATGATCTATGTTGTGGTCGAAGAATTAATCCCTGAATCTCAAGCAGGAGAACATTCTAATATTGGAACGATTGGTGTAGCAATAGGTTTTGTTATAATGATGATATTAGATGTTGCACTTGGATAGACTAATGACAAGTAAAGAAACTAGAATTTAACAAAAAGAAAAAATCAATATTATAATACCTTAATAAAAAGTTTTTTAAGACTAATTAACATCCCCTTTTTATTTTCAAAGAAAATTATTTTATACTGTTGCAGTATAGAGTAATTTTCTTTTTTATGCTATAATCATCTCGACAAATTACAATTTTGATGTGAATACAAAAATATGTTTAAAGGAGTAAATGTATAATACTAACATGAGTAGAACGCAAAAAATATTTGTGAAACACTACACAAAATAAAAAAAATATGATACAATACGTGTAGTGTTGTTTAAAATTGGATAAATTTAGCAACAAAATAATCTATTTACATAAAAAACAATCTGAAATTTCTGGCACAATTTTGGCACAATTCGTTGGGTAAAGAACCTCGAAACCCTATATAAATGGGCAAAGAACAATAAAGAAATTTCACTTGATGTTTATATGATAGAACAGCCGAAAGTGGCTTAAATACTGAAAAAATTGAGAAGGAGGAATTAA
>CALUUL010000156.1 GCA_944323945.1 Candidatus Gastranaerophilales bacterium | reverse complement strand
AATCATCAAGCCTCATTTGCTCAACTACTTGCTGCATATCTTCTATTATTTTAAGTTTTTCATTTTTATCCATTTTATCCTGCTTTCAGTTAAAGTATATCATATTAGATATATTATTTTGTATTTAATTTGGAGCTGATTCTTTTTTCTTATATATAGCTAACCAAAATTCCTTTCCGAAAACAATAGGTTTTTCGTAATATTTTGGAATAATAGAACATATTTTATTTCCAAAACTTTCACAGAAATATGTTTCCTTAAAATTAAGGTAAGACATTGGCTGAATTACAAGATAATCAGGAAGATTATTTTCTAAGTCTTTCACAATATTATCTTCTCCAAAAATTTCAATGTTTGGTGGAATCAAGTAATAATATTTATTATTTGATTTTCTGTCTGTCAGAAAATTAATTGCAGCACCTTCAGGAAGAACAAGTATTGTATCTTCTTTCTTTGTATTATTTTTTATATAATTTACCATTTCATAAATAGGTTCAATTTTTTCGAAACCCGGAATTAACGGCCCTCTATCAATAATAACTGAACAAAAACCATAGGTAAGTTGTAATTTTTCAAAATTTGATAAATAATACATTGTACCTGTAATATAGATAAGTATTGTAATTAGCTGAATATATATTATTTTTTTTATTTTTATTCTTTCAGTTAAATTTATTTTGTAAATATATAAATATAAAACACTGCATATAAATAACAAAGGGAAATAATAAGTTCCATATGAATTAAAACTTATATTAAATATACATTTAAAAGAACATAAAATTACAGATAAAAACAATGTGAAAAATAAAATATCCTGAATACAGATAGTTTTTTCTTTTTGTTTTTTTATTAGCTTAAAACACAAAATAGGAAATAGAACTAGGGCAAAAACTCCAATCCAATTAAAATAAAAAGCATTACTAATTACCAAGCTTTTTGTAATAATAAAACTCATTAAATAAAATAATAATAAATATAAGATAATGAATATAAATTTAAGAATATTATTAATTTTTAAAAATAATTTAGAAAATTTTATATAGAAACAAACATATAAAGATACTACAAAAACAAATATTGTTGTTTTAAAAAAATATAATGACAAAACTTTAATAGAAGAAATAGTTGGAATAAATCCAAGATAAGTATATAAAACTTTAACACTTTCTGCTTTTGAAAGTAAAATCATATATATTAGTGCTTGCATTAAATCAGAAAAAGATACTCCTTGTATGAATAAAGTTGTAAAAGAAATAATTGGAATAATAAGAAATGAAAAAGAACATAATGCAATTGTTTTTAAATTTACTTTTTTAAATATCAAAAATAAAAACAGTATTATACCAAAAGGCATAAACTCATACTTAAAACAAATACTCAAGCCATATAAGAAAAAAGATAAATATAAAAATAATCTATTATCATCTTTTATAAAATATAAAAGGCAAATTAATGACCAAATAAAAGAATTTAAAGCATAAACTAAAGAATATGAATAAGGAAAAGTATAATTAGTCTGTGTAACAGTATATAAACACATTGTCATTATAGCGAATAAAATACTAAAAACTAATACTGAGCCTTTTTTAATAAAGAGTTTCAAAATATAAAATAATCCGAACAAAATTAATGTTGAATTAACAAAACCAGCAAAATAAAATGTTCTTAAATTTTCACCAAATACTTTTATTAAAAAAGCATTTAATTGATAACCTAACGGGGCATATACATTAAAAATATCTTTATAAAGAACAGCTCCATCATTCATTGCCATAGGAATATATATTTCCCTTGATGAATCAGAAAAAATCATTGCACTGCTGTAGAATACATAAAACAAAATAATATTTATTACAAAAAGGATTAAAAGCATTTGGTAATCTTTTAAATTAGATGTGAAAAATTTTTTCTGGTTTCTATATATTTTTAGTCTATCTTTAAACATTTTTATACCTCATTTAAATATAAAGTGTATCATGTTTAATGTTTTTAAACTAAAATGTAAATATGAAATTTCAAAGATTATCAAATATTAATACAAAAAGAGATGCGTGGGTTGAAATAAACCTTGACGCTATAGAACATAATATACTTGAATTAAAGTCATTCGTAAGACCAAATACAAAGATACTTGCAGTAGTTAAAGCTGATGCATATGGTCATGGAAGTTCAATGATAGCGCCTACCCTTTTAGCATCAGGTGTTGATTATCTTGGAGTTGCTTCAATAGATGAAGGTATGGAACTTCGTAATAATAAATTTACTTGTCCAATTCTTGTTCTTGGTGCAGCACCAATTTGGGCATTTGATTATGCAGCACAAAACAATATATCTCTTTCTTTATTTTTAGAAAATCACATTGAAGCTGCCGATTTAACTTATAAAAAAACAGGCTTAAAAACAAAAGCACATATTAAACTTGATACAGGAATGAATAGAATTGGTGTTGAAAAAGAAGATGCAGTCAGCTTTATAAAAGAAGTACAAAAAAGAGAAAGTATTCAACTTCAAGGTATTTTTACTCATTTTGCAAATGCTGAAACAGAAGAAAAAACAAATGAACAATTATCAATATGGAATGAAGTATTATCCCAAGTGAATACAGAAGGGTTAATTCTTCATTGTTTTAATACAGCAGCAACAATATCCGGCTATAAAGAAGATAAATATAATATGGTAAGACTTGGACTCGCTTTATATGGTTTAGTTCCTGATTTACCTAATTTTGCAAAAAGAATTCCTGACTTAATTCCTGCAATGAGCCTAAAAGCAAGAATAATAAATATTCATACAGCACATAAAGGCAGCGGAGTAAGTTACTGTCATACATATACAACAGATAAAGAAACAACAATCGCAACAATTCCAATAGGATATGCGGACGGAGTAGATAGACGTCTTTCAAATAAGATTTATGGTATTTTAAATGGACAAAAAGTACCACAAATTGGGAATATAACAATGGACCAAATGATGTTTGATATTTCTAATGTAAAAGCAAATGAAGGTGATATTATAACATTAATTGGAAATGATGGAAAAGAATCAGTTTCAATTAATGATTGGGCTAATATTTTAGGAACAATAAATTATGAATTAACTTGCAGATTAAAAGTCCGTTTATCAAGAGTTTATACAAGATAATAATTAAACTGCTTCTTCCATATAAATTTTAAAGTTTTCATTATTAACTTCTCTTACAAAGAA
>CALUUL010000155.1 GCA_944323945.1 Candidatus Gastranaerophilales bacterium | reverse complement strand
GGACAATTTATATAATCTGCATCACCTTTATTATATCTATTTAAATAAAATGCTTTTTCAAAGTTAATAGAATCTTTTTCAACTATTGGAGCTATTGCGTCAAAAAAGTGTAAATATTCCTCACCTAAAAATACTTTTATATTGTTTGATAATTCTTCTGAAGTTAATGGCCCTGATGCTATTATAATTGGTATATCTTTCGGAATTTTGATTAATTCTTCTCTTATGACATTAATATTTTTATTATCGTTAATTTTTTTCGTTACTTTTTCTGAAAAAAGTTCTCTATCTATAGCTAAAGCTCCTCCTGCAGGAACTTGTGATTCAAATATTATAGGCATTAATTCGCTTCCAAGTTCTTCCATTTCGTGTTTTAGTAGACCAGATGCATTTGAAATGTCATAAGAACCAAGACTGTTTGAACACACAAATTCTGCAAATTTATCAGTTTTGTGTGCGCCTGTTTGTTTATTTGGTCTCATTTCATATAAATCTACTTCTATTCCTCGTTTTGCTAACTGTAAAGCAGATTCACTTCCGGCTAGTCCTGCACCAATTACTATTGCTTTTTTCATTTTATCCTCATTTTATATGATTATCTCATAAAAATATAGCCAAGGTATATAAAATGTTGTAGTATTAAGAAATGGAAAAGATAAAAATTTTAATATTTGATGAAGAAGAACTTACAAAAACTCTTGTTGAAAATTATTTGAAAGAATTAAGTTTCCCTTATAGTTTGGAAAAATATAATGAATTTGATGGAAGTTTTATTTCTCGTGATGGGGAAAATAAGATTATTATAGTCAATATTAATAAATTTAATATTTCTATATTAGATTCAATAAAAAGATTATCATCACCTAATAATAATTTCGTTGTTATTTCTTATGATAATTCTACTGATTTAAATGTAAGATCATTGAGAAGTGGCGTTAAAGATTTTTTATCAAAACCTTTAGTTAAGTCAGATTTTATATATGTTATACAAAAAATCTATAAGAAAAATTATGCAAATATGGAAAAAAAAATGAATGGAAAAATTTATACGGCAGTATCTATAGAAAAAGGTATGGGAAAAACTACTTTTTTAATTAATTTGGCTAAAGAAATCGCAGATGCGAGTGGGGAAAAAGTTCTTTTAATTGATTTTAATAATAATATAAATGACCTTTCTTTTTTGTTGAATGTTGATGTATATTATAATACTACTCATTATATGAATAATTTAACAGAAGAAAATGCACAAGAATTATTATGTAAGCTTCCTGAATATAAAAAGTCGTCTTTATATGTTATGGCAAATGGTTTTCTTCGTAAAGGTTCAGATACAATATGCATTCGCAAGATTGATAATACATTAAATATATTAAGAAAATATTATAAATATATTTTTATTGATATAGATCCTTATGATTCTTCTATTAAAAGAGAATTGATTAGACTATCTGATTCTATTTTTGTTATGATTTATTCTATGATGAGTTCTATAGATAAACTTAAAACTTATTTAGATATAATGTACAAAAATAAAGATATGAAACTTATATTAAATAAGTATGAACAGAAAAATGTTGAAAAATTAGATGAAATACAATCATTTTTAGGTCGAGAAATCTTTTGGGTTATTCCTAAGAATTTTATGGCAACTGGTACTGCATTAAATAATTCAAAAACGTTAAAAGAGGTATCTCCAAACATGGATATAGTACAAGCATATATACAATTGGCGAAAAATATAATTAGTAGAGAAAAGTTATGAATTTAAAAGATCGTCTTGATATTATAAAAAATACGAATAATCTTTCAATAAAGCAAGATATGAGTGTTGATAATTGCCTTGAGGCTAAAAACTTTTTTGAAAATTCAGCTATAGTTAGAGAGATTATAAATTATTGTATTTATAATGGCAAAAATATTTTATTTCTTGCTGATAAGTCAATTGATAAAGATATATTATCTTATAGCATTAAATCTCTATTAGAGTCTCAGAATATAGAATTGTATAATTCTGTTAGTAAAAATGTTGATAGTTTACATTCAGGTATTAAAGTTATACCAAGTAAGTCAATTGGTGATGTTGTAAAAATATTAGAATATATTATGTATGGATATAATTCTTTCATATTTTCGTTAGATATTCTTTTTGATGATAACTTTTTAGAAAAATTAAAGACTATTATTGCTCTTAATTATAGAAACTTTACTGAAGAGAATATTAAGACTTTGATAGGCTATTCAAATTTAATTGTTATTCCTTTGTATAGAAATGATGATGGGCTTTTTGTTATATCAGAAATAAGAGAGATAAGTTATATTGATGATAAATTAGTTCTAACAGTATATGAAAATTCCAATTTGAAAAACGTTGATATAATAAGTAAAAATATAGATTTAAACGAAGAAAATTCGAGTGTAGACGCTCAGAATGTAAAAAATGAGATTATAGAAGTAAATCAAACTTCTGTTGAGAATATTGATATAATTTCTGAAGAAATGAATTATGTAGAAGATTTATCAGCGAGTCATATAGACTTATTAAACGAGTCAGATGAAAGTGCTATGGAAACTGAAGGTTTTTCAAGTTGTAAAGATGATAAATCAATAAAAAAAATAAACAAATACAAGTTGTTAAGAGAAAAAATAAAAAGCAAACGAAATGAATGATATATCATAAAAAAAATATAGAATACTAATCCTTGTATTTTAAATTAAAAATTATTGTTGACAGCTTGAAATAATAGGTTTTGAAATGTTATTGATCTAAAGGTTTAGATAATAATATAGATCTTTTTGTATAGAAAAATTCATCGTTTTATGGATGAGCCCCCATGCCTATACATGTATATTAATAGTATAAACGAAGTATTTACAGGGAGTTCAGGTGTGTATATGAGAAGAACAATGGATTTTAACAAAAAGACAAAAATTATTTTGGTAGATGATAATTTTGATCATTTATTAGGAATAAGAGAATTAATTAATCTCGAAACAAATTTTGAAGTTATTGCAACCGCGACAAATGCAAATATTGCAATCAATTTAGTAAAAAAATACCAACCGGATGTTGTTTTGATGGATATAAATATGCCGGAAAAAGATGGTTTAACTGCAATTAGTGAAATTGAAAGATTGGGATTAGGGGTGAAAATCATCGCATTAACAGGATATGATGATCCTGATTTGATTTTTAGAGCAATGAAGATAGGCGCAAAGGGTTATAT
>CALUUL010000154.1 GCA_944323945.1 Candidatus Gastranaerophilales bacterium | reverse complement strand
TTAGGATTATCCAAAAGCGGTATAGCAGCAGCAAAATATTTATCAAACAAAGGAGCCGACTGTTATATAACCGAATCGAAACCATTGCAGGATAAAGATAAAGAGACTGTTGAAGAACTTGAAAGAGAAGGTATAAAAATTGAAACAGGTTCTCATAGTGATGAATTTATTAATGATTCATATATAGCAATAACAAGCCCTGGGATTCCGCCTAAAAGCGAGATATTTTCAAGACTAAAAGAAAAAAATATACCTGTAATAGGTGAAGTAGAGCTTGCCTATCTTGAAGCAACAGCTCCATTTATCGCAATCACGGGAACTAATGGTAAAACTACAACAACATTTTTAACATCACATATTTTGAATAGTGAGTACAATGCACCTGTATGCGGAAATATAGGAGTACCTCCAACCTCGTTAATCGAAAAGAATCCTGATTATTATGTATGTGAGGTTAGTTCATTCCAATTGGCAACAGCACCTACATTCAGACCTCAAATTGCATGTTTTCTTACCTTTACCCCTGATCATATTGATTGGCACGGAGGATTACAAAACTATTTCGATGCTAAAGCAAGTCTTTTCCAAGATTATAAACAACCAATGTATGCGGTATTTTCAGGCGCAGATGAAACAATATATAAATTTGCTCAACAATATACCGGAGAGAAATTTATATACGCAAAAGAACTAGATAAAAACTGTTGTTATATAAAGAACGATGCAATTTATTTTAAAAAAGACAAAGAAGAAGAAATAATAAAACTAAACGAAATTTCTTTAGTAGGTGAACACAATTATCAAAATACGATGTGTGCAATTGTTGTTGCTAAACTTATCGGAATTTCAAATGAACATATAAAAGAACAAATTATGTCTTTCAAAGCAGTAGAACACAGAATTGAGTATGTGGCAGATGTTCAGGGTAAATCATTTTATAACGATTCCAAAGCAACAAACCCGGAAGCTTCATTTGTTGCAATAAAAGCATTTGAAGGCAAAAAATTAACCTTAATTGCAGGAGGTAGAGATAAAAATACCGATTTAACCGAATTTTGTAAAGACTACATAAATAAATATGTTTCAACCGTAATTCTTATAGGAGAGGCTACTCAACGTTTTAAAGAAAATATGGAGAAGAACGGATTTAATAATATAATATTATCAAATTCACTTGAAAAAGCAATTGATACATCATTAAAATTAGATAATGAAATTGTACTTTTATCACCGGCTTGTGCAAGCTACGATATGTTCAACAGCTATGAACACAGAGGAGAAGTGTTTAAGAACTATGTCAAATCCAAACTATAGTCAACAAAAAAATAATAATGACGGAGTATTCCTGTCTTCATATGATAATACACTTATATTTATAGTCTTGTTTTTGATTATAGTAGGTTTTTTGGCAATCTTTTCAGCTGGCGCACCAAAGTGTATAATTCAAGGTACACATTCAACATTCTTTGTTGCAAGACAATTTGTATGGTTTATCCTTGGATGTATAGGAATGTTCACAATAAGCCAATTTAATTATAAAGCATTGAACAAATTATCACTTCCTATCGCTTGGATAATAATAGGGCTTTTAATCGGAGTACATTTCTTTGGAACAACCGTTAATGGAGCACAAAGATGGTTAACACTAGGTCCCATACAATTCCAACCGTCTGAAGCAGCAAAACTTTCTGTTATATTGCTTCTTGCAAGTGCCTTTTCCAAAGATATAAATCTTTTCAACACTAAATTATATAAATACTACATTCCAATCTTAATAATGGTCGGACTAATTTTTAAACAACCAAACTTAAGTATGGTACTTATTTTATTAGCATCATCAATGTTTATGTATTTTGCGGCAGGTGGCAGCATAAAGTTAATATTGTCAGCAATAGGAATGGGAATATTCGGATTAAGTTTTGTATTCCATTCATATCAAAAACAAAGAATTGAAACTTGGCTGCATCCTGAGGCAGACCCATATGGAGCAGGTTATAATATAATTCAATCAATGTTAGCATTTGTTGCCGGCGGATTCTTTGGAGAAGGATACGGAAATTCAAGACAAAAATTAGGCTGGCTGCCTGAAGGTCATACAGACTTCATATATGCAGTATTTGCTGAAGAATTCGGATTTATCGGATGCCTTTTAATAATAGGTTTATTCCTGGCATTTTTACAAAGAGGATTACTTATTTCCGCAAAATGTGAGGATATCTTTGGCAAGCTTTTAGCCGCAGGTATTACAGTTTCAATTTGTCTTCAAGCATTTATTAATATATCGGTAGCAAGCTCTATGCTTCCTGCAACAGGTGTTCCAATGCCATTTATTAGTTATGGCGGTACATCTTTATTTATTACGATGTGCATGATTGGAGTTTTACTCAATATATCAAAGAAAAGAATAAGAAGGTTCCCAAGTGTCAGACAATAATAAAACATATTTTATTTCAGGTGGCGGTACAGGAGGACATATATACCCTGCCTTTACCGTAGTTGAAAGATTACTAAAAGAAAAAGATACCGAAAAAATTTATTATATTGGAAATCCCCAAAATTTGGAATTTGAAATAGTTCAAAAATATCCGAATGTTGAATTTCTACCTGTTAATGTATCAGGAATGCCAAGAAAATTGAGTCCTGAACTTATAAAATGGCTAATACAATTTTTCTTTGCATTTTTGAAAGCAAGAAAATATATTAAAGAATATAAGCCTGATGCTATATTTACAACAGGCGGCTATGTTTCAGCACCAATTGTAACTGCTGCAATAAATTTGAAAAGACCATATATGATTCATGATTGTGATTCAGTACCGGGTTTAGTATCAAAAATGGCAGCTCCAAATGCTAAAATTGTTTCTGTTGCGTTTGAAAATTCAAAGAAAATTCTAAAATCAAATAATATTATATTTAACGGAAATCCGGTTCGTGAAGCATTCTTTACTGTAACAAAAGAAGAAGCAAAGAAAAAACTTAATATTCCTTTGGAGAAAAAAGTTATATTTGCCATGGGCGGTTCTCAAGGTGCAAAAACAATAAATTCTGCTATGGTAGATATTATAAAGACATTAAGTGAAGACATGAATGCTTTTGTAATTTTACAGACAGGAAAGAAAAAATATAATGATACAGTAATTGATTTAGAAAATAAATATCCGGAATTTAAAAATAATAACAACTTAATGATATGCCCGTATTTTGATGAAATGGTATATCCGTTAAAAGCTTCTGATTT
>CALUUL010000153.1 GCA_944323945.1 Candidatus Gastranaerophilales bacterium | reverse complement strand
GGCGAACCCTAATTTACGAAGTAAATTAAAGGTTCAATTCCTATATGTCTATTTTTATAAGCTTATTGCGCCCGATGACTCTGCCGAGAAAAACGATTGAGTATCGTTTTTCGAGAGGGGCGAACCCTAATTTACGAAGTAAATTAAAGGTTCAATTCCTATATGTCTATTTTTATAAGCTTATTGCGCCCGATGGGAATTGAACCCACATCTAAAGACTTCGGAGATCTTTGCTCTATCCAATTAAGCTACGGACACATATAAAAATATTATATCAATAATTGACACAAATAAAAACCTAAATTCTCAATCCTAATGATTGAGAGGCTATTTTGCTATACGAATCAAATGAATTAAACGGTCTTGGTATTTTTTCTGGTTCCTTAATTTTTTCTGATGCAAAAATATTATCTTGTTTTGCTTTTGTTGTTGAATTATCAGAATTTGAGAAAGCTTCAAATAATTTAGAATCTTTTTCGGATAGAATAGGAGTATTGTGGAATTCATATCGTTTTTTCCTTTTTATACTTTCTTTTGTTTCCCCCATTTTAGCTAGCTGTTTTTCATAAGAGCGATTGGAAAGTTTATTTTTGAAAATTGGCATAATAATATTACTTGCAAGAATAGAGTATGCAATTGTAGTCAATATTAGTATTCCATTATTTTGACCACATAAATCGTCGTATGCACTTCCATTCCTGAATTTTTTTAATATTCCGGCACTAATTCTTTTTTCTTTAGCAAGATTGTCAAAGTCGCAGGCAATATCTTCAAGCGTAACAAAAGGCATCCTTGTAACAGAATCTGGAAGTACAGCTTTTGCTTTTTTATCTAACGAACGAATGAACGATTCAACATTTACAGGTAATTTTTTATTTTTCTTAAGTATTAAGTTTAAAATCTTCGAAGAAAGAGAAGCAAAAGTTTCTTTTAATGGTCTGATATGTTCAGTACTATATAGTTCATCTCTTGAAGCACCAACTACAGGAGCAACAACATTTATTAATTTTTCTCTGGCTTCTTTAGTTGTAAGTACACCACTTTCCAGCTTCTTTTTCAAGAAGCTATTAATATATAAAGGTGGGATAAGGGAGAAAACCATATCTAAAAAGCATTCTTTTTGTTCTTGGCTAATTAAGTATTCTTTATTTTCTCTGTTACTTTTTTTCAATCCTTTAATTTGTGAAAAATGACTGGAAAATATAGAAACAGCATTAAAAAGAATCATAATTAAAGCTGTTTCTTTACTACAATCGAATACAAAATCAGAAACCGTACAAAAGAATTTCCCTCTGGCATTTCTGCTCAAGAAATTTTTGTGAAATTTGTGTAAAGGTGTAAAAATAATTTTCTGTAAAACTTTTAAAGGAGCTTTCATTTATTCGACTCCTTGCTTTTTACAATGTTAGGTTTTTCCTTAATAATACCTATTATTTTTACAAATTTAGAATTTATATCAGATAAAAATTTCTTTTTCTTTTCAAACCAATTATTGATTTTTTCTTTACGTGCAGCAGAAACATCAGCTAAAGATTTAAGCCAAGTTTTATTATCCTTGACGACACCTGTAATCAAATCTTGCATATCGCTTGTTAAAGGAACATCAATTTTAGAGTTAGAGAATAATGTCATAAATAATATAGCAAATATGGTTCCCATTGTTTGATTATATTGTTTTACTCTTTTTGCAAGTACCATTTTTTCAGCTTCATTTCTTGCAGCAGTGAGTTTTGCATTTAATTCGCTGGCTTTTGGTGGAAGCAGATATGTATTTATAACGTTATGTTTACCTAACCCAACATACTTATCCATAAATTTTAAAAATAAGGCTCTTATTGTAACTCCAGTTAGTCCTCCCATCATTGCTTTTGAAGCAGATTTTATAGCAGCATCAGTTTTTTTATCTTCATCTGCAAACTTTAAATCAATCAAAGGAACAAACATTAAAGCAGTTGTTGCAAGGAATAATTTTTGTTCAGGCATGCTTACATATTCACCAGCAAGTTTCCCTACTTTTCCTAAAATGTTAGGCATAAAATGAGGGTTGTTCGGAATTCCTTTAAAAGATTGTTTTTGAATTTCCTTATTATATTTATAATTGAAAGAAGAACTTATTTTCATAAAATCTAATGCTAGCCTTACTTTTCAAAATGATAAAAAATATGAATATAAATAATTGACATAATAGGGAAAAATGTTAAATTTTATTTACAAAAATTATATTATAAGCAATTTTTTAATTGTTTTTTTTTCAACTTTATATCAAAGGAGTTTATTATGAATATTTCATCAATTTCAAATTCTATAAATTCTACATTTCTAAACAGAAAAAAGAATATGGAGAATAATTCTCAAGCAAAACCTTCATTTAAGGGTTTGTATATTGAAGATATTGTAGATTTAGGAGAAGTAGCAGAAAAAACTTCTTTACCAACTTTTCTAAAAAAAGATGCATTATTATTGAATGAAATAGCAAATCAATATCCATATCAAGATTGTTTTATTAGAAAAGGAAATGTAGGTCTTCCGAGATTAGAATATAGAGAAAGACCGCCACAAGTCCAAGTTTTTACTGAATCTTTAGCAGGACAATATAAAACTGAAATAGATCCAAATGATGAAGATTACCCATCTGAACCGTTGCTTTTATATGAAGATTCAAACTTAAACAGATTTTTTGGTGTCACTTCATATATTTCATTAAATCCATCATTACCATACACAGTAAAAGTTGGTTATGAACTCCATAAAAGACTCTTAGAAAAGAAATATCAGATTATGGAAGTAATAGGTCGAACAGATAATTTAGACTTAGGTGAAGAAACACTTATACAAAAAGCGCATAAAGCCATAGAAGATGTTGAAACTGCTGTAACAAGATATTTATTAGAATCTTCATATGCAGCAATAACAGATAGAGCAACAGCAAGTCAAATATATGCGTCAAATTATCCAAAAGTACAAACAAGAATGGACGCAAAAAGGAAATTGGAATTAACAACCAGTGCTGCAAAATTTCCGCCTATAGATGAAGAACAATTAAAAAAGAATAAAATTGATATTTGTGAACTTGCAATGCAAAATTATCCAAATATGGAAGAAAATAAAAAAAGGATTCAAGAACTTTCAGATTATATGTTCAATAATGGATTAGTTCTTGGATAAAAGAGAGCAGGTCATAAGCCGGATTCTGTTTCTAAACAATCATCTGTCTGGGAAATAGGTTGCCCTATAGCTCAAGCGATTTTTCTAA
>CALUUL010000152.1 GCA_944323945.1 Candidatus Gastranaerophilales bacterium | reverse complement strand
TAAAAAATCTTATTTAATCTTTCTACTGATAAATTAAAATACGTTTTATCTAATTCTATACCAATAAACTTTCTATTTAAATTTAAGCAAGCAACTCCGGTTGTTCCGCTTCCCATAAATGGATCAATTACAACATCATCTTTATTTGTGTGAATTTTTATAATATCTTGCATTAGTTGTAAACTTTTTTGTGTAGGGTGATTTGTTCTTTCATTTCCAGATACTGTGCTCGTTTCAAACAAGCTACGCATATATGGTTTGTTTTTATCTTTATTAAATATCCACTTTGCACCCTTTTTTACTCCCCATATTGCAAATTCCATATCTTGAACATACCTTCTTTCAATATTTCGAGGCATTGGATTTGACTTTCTCCAAACTAAAATATCTTTAACTTCTAAATTACTTTCCTCCATCGTTTTGATAATAAAGCTCATATATCTATAGGAACAAAATATAATAATAGATCCATTTTTATCTAATATTTTTTCATACTTAGGAATCCAAGAAAACAGATCAAAATTCTTATCCCATTCACCAAAATCTACACCCTGTCTAGGGCATTTTAAAGTATTAAAGTTATTCTCATGAGAGATATTATAAGGTGGATCAGTTATTATATGGTTTACTTTGACATTATTTTTTATTAATTCATCTATTATGGTATAAGCATTTCCTAAATATAATTTATAATTTTTGCCTTCAACAATATCATTTTGTAATTCATCAGCTATTTGTTGACCAATAGCCTTTGCTAAAAGTGGTGGAACTGCATTACCAATTTGTTTGCATACTGCAACCTTAGGTCCATAAAAATAAAAATCATCATTAAAACTTTGAATTCTAGCAGCTTCTCTTGGTGTAATTGCTCTATTTAAAAACGGGTGTGAATTTTTACCGTTTGATGGAGTATCAAATCTGGTATCAATTGTTGGACTAATATTATCCCATTCGAGCCTTGACCATGTAGTAGAAAATTTTTGTTTTCCTAATAGGTCTTTTGGCAAATATTCCTTACCACATTCTGCAGGTATCATTTTTAATTTTTCAATTGCAAGTTTAGAATGTGAACTTGCTTTATGATATTGTAAACATTTACCACGTAATTGTCTTTGATAATCACTTTGTGCCGGATTTATATATTCAGATATTACTTGACCTTGTCCGCTTTCTAAATATGCTAAATCTGAAATAGCATCTCTAACGGTAACAGATTTATCTTGTGGATTTGGGAAATTAATGAATTTTGTTTTTGAAGCAATAAAGATAGCTCTTTCTCTATTTTGTGGGACACCATAGTTTTTCGCATTAACAACACCGTAGTTAACAATATATCCCAAATTTTTAATTTCTTTTAAAATCTCATCTCTGAAATAATGACTAGAAGAATTTAATATATTTTTTACATTTTCTATTATAAAAACTTCGGGTTGTAACTCTTTAACAATATTCAAATATTCTTTAAATAAAAAATTCCTACTATCATCAAGTCCTAAATTTTTGCCTTTTAAGCTGAATCCTTGACAAGGGGGGCCACCAACTATCATATTAACTTTTCTTTTTCTGCAACTATCTATCACTTGATTTTTTGTATCTTGGTCTAAAATATCTCCACAAATAGAAATGGCATTAGGGAAATTTTTAGAAAATGTTTCAATGGCATATTTATCAAAATCAAGACCAACTTCAGTTGAAAAATTTTTTACTTGTTCTAAGCCTGCCGAAAACCCACCAGCACCACAAAACAAATCTAAAACTCTAAATTTCATTGCTTTCTCCTTTGTGAGGGACTGTTTTTTATTACCTCACAAGACATTATACAACAAAAAATTTGAAAATACAACTAAATTTGGTATAATCATTATAGAATGTTTTTCTTTTTTTGGGAGAGATAAGAATATGAAAGTAAGTGAGTTTTTAAAAGAAGAAGTATCCCCTTTGCTTTTGGGTGCTTTTTATAGTAGATATATTTTTTCTAACGATAACACAAAAATTTATACAGAAGTAAGTTATAAAATATCTAAATTTGTGGATGATTATAATTTTTTAATTAAATCAAAAAATTTATTATTGGAAAAATTAAATAAAATATCTCAACCTTTTTCTTTTTGGAAAGATTATACAAATACAAATAGTAAGAGACCGCAAATGGTTTTAAGATTTACACTTGAAAATGATCTAGGCCTTACAAAAGATAATTTTTACAATAGATTGAATGTAAAAATATTAAGTCAAGATTTTATTTATGACAATACTCTTAATGAGAGCAAGAAAATGTTTATTAGGGGTTTTGCAGAGTCTCGTGGGAGTATTGATACAACTCGTCCATTACTCTCATTAGACTATTTCTACAACTCTTTAAATGAAGTCAAAAGAGCAAGAATTCTTTATGACTATTTTAATGTTCCATTTAGTGTTTTAAACTTTAATCCAAGAGAATTACAAAACGATTATGTTACAGGTCGCAGAAAAAGAAATACACAATTAAGATTTAATTTATATTGGTATGTTAAAAACATTGGATTGCTTAATGATTATAAGATAGCAATAGTCAAAAAAGTTTATGATAACATTGAATATAACAAAGAAGAAAATGGAGTCAAATATTTTAATAGTCCAGAAATTGCTAATAGTAGAAAAGATACCTTCGATTTTATGTTAAGATATTACGCAAACAATATTTTCAATAAAAACCTCTCTGATTTTGAAGTAGAAAATTTAAGAAATGAGTTAAACTTTAATACTTTTTCAGATATAACTTCATTTAAAAGAGATTTAAGTTTGATAGAATTAATTAGAATAAATACTCCAGATGAATGCGCTAGCTGCAAAACTACAAAAACATACACACATAAGAATACTGGAAGACAATATTTCGAATATCATCATGTTATTTCTATTGGAAAAAATCATGAACTAGACGATGAAAATAATATAGTAAAACTATGTCCTACTTGTCATAGAATTGTAAAGAAAGGTTCCGCCCCAGAGGCTGAACAAAAAACAGTTATTAGAAACATTTTACATAATAGACCTAATGTTTTAGAATTTGCTCAACATATTTACGATTTAGAAGATTTTGAAGAAATTGTAGATAAAATTTGGAGAAGTTTGAAATAATTTATTAGAAGCAGGATAAGGAAATAGACTCAAAATCGTTTTTTAGGTGTGAAGAAGCTTTATATAATAAGTCTTTCTGATGATTCACCCCTAAAAAGCCAAAGTTTCACTTTTGAGTCATTTCCCCTTATTAGAC
>CALUUL010000151.1 GCA_944323945.1 Candidatus Gastranaerophilales bacterium | reverse complement strand
GCATAGTTCTTTTACTTCGTCATTTGTTAGTTTATTAGGTTCAAAATAAAGAGAGTCTATGGTCTTTTTATAATCTTCATCAAATTCTTTTATAAGGTTTGAGGTTGTATTTCTTGACATAATTAGTCCTTTACAATAACTACTTCTTTTGAATAATAATCATATTCTTTTGCTTTATCTATTTTCCAAATACCTTCCGGTAGAGTTATAGCGTCGTGGCGTTCTGTGTGCAGACAATAAACATCTGTTGGAACAATATTTTTCATATATAGGGTTCCATTATCATCTTCATAGAATTCAACACCTTCTTTGATTTTAATCCTGTGTTCATTCCCAATAGTTTCAGACTCAGCAATCATAATTGAGTCTTCTTCTTTACGAGGTTTTAATTCTGTTGGTAATTCCTCAATTTCAGCGATAACACATTCCCCATGGAAATAAAGTCTTTTTTTGTTTTCTTGATTTGTCATTGTTTTCATTCCTTTCTTATATAGTTTGTAGTTAATCGTAGTTTTTAGTGATTGTTAGTAAGTTTTGTTTTTGCATTAAAATATTTTTTTGCACAACAAGTAGCACCTCTTGGGTGGAAATTATTAGCTAAGTTGTCCAATTCTTTTTTATTTATGTGTGTTTCGAACTAAATTTTTTTGTCTATTCCACATATTTTAATTATAACCAGTTTGGTTTAGAAATGCTCGTCGTTTTATACGTTGAGATGTGTTACAACAGGTATGGTGATTGAATTTGCCCTAATCTTCCTCTTCCTGTATAAAAGGGAGTTAATGTTTCAGAAAATTAGTTTTTATATGCTAATTCGTTGTTATTAGTTTACCTTATTGTTTGTTTATAGAGTTTCAAATGCTCTTTATTTTTAGTATAACAAATTGAATTTTAAAACGCTCGTTGGATACCACGCTCGCCTGTGGGACAACGGTTTCCAGAAACAAAAACTCTGTATGCCTTATCCATACAGAGTTCTAGAAATTGTATTTTTTACTATCAACTTAACATTTCTCTTTCTATTTGGTACTCCAATCAATTGCAGAGCCATTTAGGAACTCGTTACAAATTTTAAATTGTTTATTATCTTCTGATTCATCAAAGAATGCAGGTATTTTCTCTTTGCTATCTGGAAGAATACTCTTTTTACAAGCTTGTCCCATATTTGAAGGATGAGAAGACCTTAAAATTTTGATATTTGGATAGTTATCTTTAATAAATTTTTCGTAATGTACTGCTTCTATTTTATTTGCATCTTCACCCCAAAGCATAATAACAAGAGGTTTATTATTTTTTTGTCTATTTTTAATAAGTTTTTCTATAATAATATTTACAAAATTTCCCCATATTTCAATATGTTTTTCTTGAAGCTTTTTTTGCCTATATTTAATTTGCCCTTCTGATAAATTTTTGTTTTCTTTATTTTCGAATTTTTCATATGTAAGGGCTGTATTTAATAATAAAACACCTCTTTTTCTCCAACAGGTTAGGTTTGTATCTGAATTATTTATATTTATGTCATTTTTAATTTTTTTAAAAATGTTTTTTATTGAGTCATTAGCTTTGTGGTTATTTGCAAAAGAAAAAGCTAAACCATGAGCTCTTTCTGTATTAGGATATGGATCTTTCCCGATTATTAAAACTTTTACATCTTCAGGAGTTAGACCAATAAACGCATTAAATGTATCATTGATATCAGCAGGAGAGGTGCTTTTATTAAAACATTCTATTAATTCATCTGTTAACAAATTGTCTATTTCTTGTTCATCTAACCATACATTTTTTAGTGGTTCAAATAACTTTTTTACAGCTTCTTTTGATAAAGTTCTCATATTAACTCCTCGTTATTCTGCAATCTTTATCCAGATATTTAATTGCTTAAATTCTAAATAAAAGAGTCTTTAATACTCTGAATGCCAGTATAACAATTTTTAATATGAAATGCTAGTTGGATAATGCAAAACCTTTTAGGATAAGGTTTTAGACAACAAAATTATTTTCTTGATTAAAGTGTTTTTGCCATTTATATACTCTGTTGAAAAATTAAATTACAGGGTTAGAAATTTAAAACTTCTCTAATCAGCATATATCCTAAATTTACTTTTTCTCCTGTAGTTAAAGGAGTATACAATTTATTTTTACGTTCCATACCTGCTTCTTTAAATGTCTTTATCTCTGTATGCTTCTTTGAAAATTTATCATATTCTCTTGCATTATATGGATATGCAAATGTTCCATAACCTGCATTAGTAACTGCAACGTGTAAACTATTAATATTTAAGTAAATTTTACCTTTAGATATCATTGGTTTTGCATCAGGATGATTTATGAACCATTCTTGTTCTTCAATAGATAATTCATCAAAGTAGTAAATCTTATTTGTAGACTCTTTACCTATTTTTATACAGTCTAAAGAGGCATATAGGTCGCCATTTATTAATAAACTTTCTGCGTTTACCTGTAATCCAATAATTAAAATAGAAAATATTAATAACAGTTTAGGCATTCTGATTCCATACCTCCGTAGTAGGTGAACATTTTGTCATAACCATTAATGTATTGTTTTATGTACGCATTCTTTTTCTTAGGGTCAGAAAAATCTTTTATTAATCGATTGAGACTGTCTTTACTATTTAAAGCATACATTTCTGTTTTTATTGCTTCTGCCAGTTCTTTTTCTGTTTTGAAAGGATTATATCTTCCACTACTTACAATTATATTTGCATATAGGCTTGCAATACTTTCTACAGTTATATTTTTATTGGCAGGTTTCTTAACTTTTTCTGTATAATTATCTTTAATCTTATCTATCTTTTCATAATTTTCAGGACTATATATTTGGTCATATCTTTCTAAAAAGGCATTGGTATGAATATTCCTTCGTTCTTCATTATAAAAATCAAATAACATTTCATTGATGAAATTTTCATCAAATTTTTCTAGCATATCCAATCTAATGAAATCAGCTAATTCTTTTTTAGTTCTAAATGGGTTATATCTGCCACTATCTACAACTAAATTCGCATAGAAGTTCGCTATAGATTCTATTGTGATTTGTTGATTTTTCTGCAGTTTTTGTATTTGTTTAAGGTTGATAGGTTGTTTTAATGTTCTAAATGAGTTATCAGCCTGTGTTTCCGGTGAATATCTTATTACATCATTAGCTAGTGAGGGTAATGAGAAACAAAAGAGAACTAAAAATACAATATAAGGGGCTTTTTTCATATCCAACCCTTTCTATTATTATTTTTATTATAACAAGTTTTGTTTTAAAACGCTCGTGATTTTATACCAAGCC
>CALUUL010000150.1 GCA_944323945.1 Candidatus Gastranaerophilales bacterium | reverse complement strand
AGATAAAACAGATAATAAAAAGTATGTTACAGGTATAAATTGTATGGCAGATATAGCTTTTAAGGAAATGAGTATTACCAAACAGCAATTTAATAAAACAGGTGGAATTTTAGGTTTTCATGCTTATCAATCTTTTAAGGGTTGTGAAGTAACTAATGATGAAGCACATGAAATTGGAATAAGACTCGCAGAAGAATTATGGGGTGATAAATTTCAAGTTGTTGTTACTACTCATACTAATACTAAAAACGTGCATAATCATTTTGTTATAAATTCTGTTTCGTTTGTGGATGGAAAAAAGTATTATGATAATAAAACAAATTATGCTATTATGAGACAAGTATCAGATAACATTTGCAAAGAATATGAATTACAAACTTTAGAAGAAAAAAGTTATTATAAAAATATTTCTAATAAATATGCCAGAAGTAGTAAATATCTTAATTCAGTTCGTACAGATATAGATTATGCAATATCACAAGCAAGTAACTATAATGATTTTACAAAAATATTAACTAAGATGGGCTATGAATTAGAACATTCAAGTAATAAAATGAGTATTAGAAAGTTCCCTTATAAGAGATATGTCAGAGTAGAAAGAACTTTTGGAGAAGAATATTCGAAAGAAAGTATTTTATTTAGAATAAAACACACTGTATCTTTTAAAGTACCTTTTCCAGAAATGCACACTTTAACAGGAAAATATAGGAGAAAAAATAAAACTTCTATAAGGCATAAACAAAAGATTAAAGGATTACGAGCATTATATTTATACTATTGTTATTTATTAAAGGTGTTTCCAAAACAAAAATATCCGCCTAAATATTCAAAAGCTATGAAAGAAGAAATTAAGAAAATGGATGAGTTTTCAAATTCAGTAAGGTTTTTGAGTAAATATAAAATTACTACACTAACTGAAGTAAGGAAATATAAAACTAATGCCACAACAGAAATAAATGAATTAAAGAGTAAAAGAGAAAATTTATGGAAAAGACATAAACAAATAAAAACAGATGAAGAAGGACAGTTTATTTGCTCTGAAATTCAAAAATTAGCCACAAAAATAAATGAGTTAAATGAAAATATCAAACTATGTGATTTTATTGAAAATAGGACTGTAAGAATGAGGGAGAATATTAAAGATATGAGGCATGAAGATAAAGAAAAAATAAATTATAAAGATAGAAATATCAGATAAAGAGAAAAAAAGAACCCTCTTACGAGGGAAAGAAATAATTTTCTTTTTAGGCTAATTAGCCCACATTGACTGTCAGTACAGCAGGATTGACAACGCCATCTCCTTCATAGCCATAATCTTTATTGTGCCATTTGCGGAGTTCTTCGCCGTATTTCCAACACTGTGCCAAGACATTGACCGCACATCCGTACATGAAGCCTGTAATTCCTTCGATGTCGCTTGCATGAGAAGCATTGTCTGCAATCTCAATAACGCTCTTATTATGCTTCTTCATTAAGTGCTGCATATACTTTGCCCAGCGACGAGCATAGGTAACAACACCCTTGCTGTAACCATCTTTAGAGTTTACCTCAACAAACTGTTGCCACAGTTTAGCAGCTTCGTCATCTTTAAACTCCATTTCGGTAGTTTCATCAATATGAATTACTTCCTGCTCAACAGTCTGTCTACGAGCATCTACCTTAAGAGCTTTCGCTCTTTCGGCACGATATTCAGGGGTCTTCATGTAAGCTTCACGTTCAAGACGATGCTTTTCAGCATTTGCCTCCATTCCTGCGTTCCACTCTTCGTAGATTTTGTCCTTATCGGCATTTTCCTTAGTAACCACAAGAGTTACACCGTTGAATTCGAACTTGATACCAATAAATGTAGCATTCTCATCACAGTCAAAAGCCTCAATGATTTCATCGCCGAAGTTGGAGTCATCTGCGAAACAACCTGCAACAATCTCTGCAAAATCGGTGATAGAAGAACCAATCATAGGGTCAACTGTTGCAATACCATCGTCAAACGATTTTACCCAAAGGGTATCTTTCTTTGGAACTACTGTCCGGAAGATGTGAGTAGTCTTGTCATAGTCCCAGATTCCGTCAAAGTAAATGATAGTTGCTTTAGCCATAGTAGTTTCCTCCTTAAATTGTTGTTATTGTTAATATGGCGTACTGACTAAAAAGTCATTTACATTAATATTATACTACAATTTACATAAAAAAGCAAATTTTATTAAAATATAAAGGATTCCACATAGAACCCTTTTATAACTTAATCAAGTTTGTTATTTTTTATTTTATCTTATAGGAAAAATTCCCTATTTCACAAATTCATAATCATCAGTAGGAAGTTTCGCACCACTTCTTTTTAGTAGTTCAAAATCATCATATTCTGTCATTCCATATGTTGCTAAAATCTCTTTAATTTCTGGTCTTGTTGGCTCGGGTAATCTTGCTGCAAAATTAGCAAATAACTTTGGATTATCATATAGTGCATTAATTTGTGGAAATGCTACAAGTAGTTTAAAACCTGCTTTTTGAGCTTCTTTAACATTTTCTAAAATATATTTAAAATAAAATGTATTTCCTTGTTTATATAATTCTGCAACTTTATATTTATTACCTGTCTTAGTATCTGTCCAGACTAAATATACTAAATCTTTTTCCATTTTTTACACCTCACTATCTAAATTATATATTTCAATAATTCTATTTCTTCTATCAATTATAAATTTCTTTAATAATTTCTTCATTTGACTACTTATAATATTATCATCAAAATTACTTAGAATAGTATCAACTGATTGCTCAGTTATGTTTTTCTTGATACTTTTTACAAGATTAACCGTTTCCTCATAATACTCATCCCTTAAATTTTTAATCAATTCGAAATGTCTAATAGGTCGTAGATTATTCCACCCTATAGCTGATTTTGATTTTGTATTTATAATAGATTCATATCTAATTTTATCTTTTAATATTGTTTCAATATCACTTTCATTTATGTATGAACATAGTGATGAACCATTGTCATATAAAGGACTCAATGTTATTACATTAACTGGAAATAGACCTTTTTCTACATATAGAGATGCCTTTGTTTCAATAATTCCCCAATTACTATGGTGTCTATCACTATTGCCTATAAGTGCGTCAAACAATAATATTTTGGCAATGGTACTTATTCCTAATATTGGTTTCATACTTTCTACAATCATTTGAAAAGAGTATGGCATACCAGAATATCTGTCTACCAATGTATCTTTATCATAATAAGGATATTTTCCTAAAATGAATTCTACTCCTTCCACTAGAGAAGTGGTATTATTTAAAAAACTATAACTCATTGAGCCAATTCTTCCGTTTATATGTACCAATATCTACTTTAGCACATTCTACACCTAT
>CALUUL010000149.1 GCA_944323945.1 Candidatus Gastranaerophilales bacterium | reverse complement strand
TTATACAACTGAATATGATAAAAATATTGTTCTAATAAAAGATAAAAAGAACATTACTTTTTCTGATTTAAAAAAATTTGTTTATGGTCAAAAAAATATTTTTGAAAATGAAGCTGCTAATTCGGTTGTTCTTTTGGGTGATGATAGTTTTGAATTTATTATAAATTTTTTTGCTGCAATATTTGCAAAGAAAAATATTTATCTATTAACTGATAAAAACAGATTATCAATGTTGAATTTTGATTTTATTCTTCCTGAAAAACCTGAAAAAGCAGAGAATTACAATTTCGAACAAATTGATGTTAAAAATACTTTTATAAATCTTTTCACATCAGGTTCAACTTCTATGCCCAAAATGGTAAAAAAGAATTTTTATAATTTAGAAGAAGAGGCAAAATGTCTCTCCCAACAATTTAAATTTGAGAAAAATGATTTATTTTATTCAACTACAATTATGACTCATATGTTTGGGCTTATATTCCAGTTTATACTTCCTATGCTTATGGGAAATATTATTAATACAGAAAAGGTTGAATTTCCTGAGCAAATTACAGATTCAGCTCCATTTATTTTAATTTCATCTCCGTCTTTTTTAGAAAAAATGGCGAAATATAATGTTGATTTTAATGTTTCGCCAAAGAAAATTTTTGCGGCCGGAGATAGATTAAAGGACAATGTTTATCAGTTTTTTAAATCAAAATCTGATATTATCGAAATATACGGTAGTACAGAAGTAGGTTCGATTGCATATAGAAGTAATTGTGATAATTTTAAATGTATTAATGGAGTAATATTTTATATTTCTGATGATGGATGTATTGTGATAAAATCTGATTTCTTTATTGAAGATGAAATGAAGATCGGAGATATTGCAGAAAAGCTTTCAAATAATGAGTTTATTCTAAAAGGCAGAAGTGATAGGATTGTGAAAATAAAGGAAAAAAGAATTTCTTTAGAAGAAATAGAAAATATATTGAAACAAAAAGAAGAAGTGATTGATGCTTATTGTTTTAAATATCAGGATGTTTTGACATGTGCTATAGTCACTTCAGATAGTTCATTAAATGAAAAAATTTTAAAAGAATATCTTTTAAAATATAGTGAAATTGTTCCTAAAAAATGGCGTTTTATTGATGAAATTCCAAAGACAAAATCAGGTAAAACAAATAGAGTTGCAATTGAACAAATTTTTTCAATAAATTTATCTTATCCTTTTATTTTTAGTAGAAAACAAAATGAAAAAGAAGCAGAACTTGGATTGTTTTTTAGAAAAAGCTCAAACTTTTTTAAGGGGCATTTTCCTATAATGCCTGTTCTTCCTGGCGTTGTCCAGTTATTCTATGCTAACTATTTTGCAAAAAAAATATTTAAAATTGATATCCCGGTTCTGGAAGCTAAGAAAATTAAATTTTCCAGTATTATTAAAGCAGATGAACAAATTATGTTAAAATTAACTAAGAAAGAATCATCCGTTGAATTTACCTATATGGCTGATGATAAAGTTTGTTCATCTGGTATATTTATTCTTTGAGGATAGAAATAAGTTTAGGAGTACTTATGTATTTTCAATCAGAAAAAATATTAAATGTTGAATTTTATGATTTAGATCCAATGAATGTGGTTTGGCATGGAAACTATGTAAAGTATATCGAAGCAGCAAGAAGTGATTTGTTTAATAAACTCGGATATAGTTATATAGATATGCATAGTGATGGAATAGCTTTTCCTATTGCAACTATGGAAATGAAATATATAAAGCCTTGCAGATTTAATCAAGAACTTAAAGTTGTTTCAACTCTTGAAGAAATAGAACCTTGTTTAATTATAAAATATACAATTTTCGATGATAAGACTGGTGAAAAATTATTCAAAGCAAAGACAATGCAAATTTGTGTTGATATAAATACAATGAAAAGTATTTATGAAGCACCTGAAAAATTGAAAAAAAAGCTTTCTTGTTGTAAAGTTTAAGGTATGAAAATACTTTTTAAGTTTATAATTGTTTGCTTTATTTATATTTGTTGTTTTAATAATGCATTTGCAAATGTAGATGTTTTTAATAATAAAGTTTCTGCTGATAGTATTCAAATTCCTCAGTTTAAAGACGTTAGCTGCAATTTTGAACAAGAAAAATTTATTCCTAATTCAAATCAAACTATTAAGTCGGGCGGTACTTTTCAGTTTATTTTGAAAAAGGGTGTGATTTTTAATACTGAATACCCTGTAAAATATACAACTTCATATACCTCTAAAGAAAATAAATACGTTAATGATATTATTGTCGGAATTTCAAAAAAAGAATTTTCTTATGTTGAGAAGAATTTTGATTTGTTTTTCCAAAATAACAATTCGAAATGGATTCTTGGATTAGTTCCTAAAAGTGATTCTCCTTCAAAAGTTCAATTAAAGAATATCATTATTATCGGGCAGGATAATATTGATGAAATATTGATAAATACAGTTAATAACGGTAGTACAAAAATAAAGTTTATGCAGTGTAAGTAGTAATGATTAAGTTTTTTAGAATATTATTTATATTCTTTTTTCTTCTGTTAAGCTTTTTAACTGTTTTAAATCCTGCAAAAACGGAAACTAATATTTTAAAGGCTGTTTTACCTGATAATGAACATTCAGAATTAATTATGAATTTAAATAGCAGGTTTTCTTCAAAAATAAATGTTCTTATAGAAGCAAAATCTTATCAAGAGTGTGAGGAGTTAGCAAAAGTATTTATAGAAAAAGTTGATAAGAAATCTTTCAAAAATAAAAGTTTTGATTATTTTGAAGCAATTAACTTTTATAAAAAGTATCATAATAATTTTTTATCTGAAAGTACGAGAGAATTAATCATAGAAAAAGATTATGAAACAGTTGAAAAAGAAGCTTTCGAAAGATTAATTAATCCTATGGGAATTTCTATTCTGCCTGTAGAAGAAGATCCGTTTCTTCTTTTTACAGATTATATAACTGGTCTTTCAAATATAAATTTGATAGCAAGTGGAGACATTGTTCAATTTTCAGATAAATATTATAAATATATCTTATTAGAGTCTAATATTGATACACTATCACCCACAACAGCAAATGAAAAAATAGCAAATCTCGTTTCTATAGCAGATTCATTAAATAATCAATCAAGTTCAAAAGTCTATTTAACAGGTGTACCTATTCATTCATACTATGCAAGCTCTGCTTCTATGTCCGAAATAAATATTATATGTATATTATCTTCAATATTTTTGTTTGCTCTGTTTTATTTTTATTTTCGAAATATAAAACTTATAATACCTGCATTTGTCAGTTTATTTATTGGTATTTTTTCAGGGTTCTCAATAGTTTCATTATTGTTTGATAAAGTTCATATTCTGACATTTGTATTTTCTACAACATTAATTGGTATTTGTATAGATTATTCTCTTCA
>CALUUL010000148.1 GCA_944323945.1 Candidatus Gastranaerophilales bacterium | reverse complement strand
TATTTAGACGAGCGTATGTTAAAAATTGTTAAAGATTTCAATAAAATAATAATTAAAAAAAGATAATTATCAAGAAAAGAAGTAAAGTTAAGATATAAAGGGGGTAAGTATGAATTCTTTAAAAATGGAAAAGAAAAATAAAAAAGTTTATTTGTTAGAAGAAAATATTGATGATGTAAAAAAAGAATATGACTCATTCCAAAGAGATGTTATAAAAATTTACAATGAAATATCTGATTTATGGGGGAAATTTAGCACTATTTTTAAAGCATGCAATAAATTAATTCGTTCAAAAGATGTTGATGCATTTTGCGACCACGAGGATGAGCTTGTGGGAAGATACTCTATCGTTTATAATAAAGAGTCAGACAGGTTAATTATGTATACAAAAGGAAAAGTTTTATTCGAAGGAAACATTTCAGATATTGAAGAAGTTGAAAATTTATTGGCAGATTATTATACCTATGATAGGGATAATTTAGATGAATCTTACAATTCTTCTGCTAACAAACTAAAAGCCTTGAGACAAATTTATAATAATAAACGCAATCAATAATACGAATGGTTTTGCATTCCCGAATGTTTTGCGTGTTTAGTAACTTGAATCTCAAAAGGTGCCAAGTTGTGTGTCAAAAGTTATTTTTCTTTCATATGTTTCTTCTTTTAATAATCATATCGCATCTCAACCTTATTTGTACAGGCAGTGAGATGTTATTTTTAGTGACTATGAAAAATATTATTGTTTTAAGTTTGAGCTGGATGCAAAAAATGGTATAGTAGATTTTAAAAGTGCACGTTAATAAAGATTATAATAAAAATAATGAAGGAAAGACCATGGATGATAGAATCATTTCTGAATTTATGAAAAGAGATTTGAGATTTTATATCGATATCTTGATTGATGATGAAGAGTTTGTTGATGACATAGAAAAATCAAAAATATTTCACAAGTTTAAAGATTTGAATTTGGAAGAGAAGAAAGAAATGTTTAATGCCTACATAGGCAACACGGCAAGGACTTTTATCATGTGTAATATTGTCGCAAAGCATATTCATAAAAAAATGTATGCACTTCAAGATAAATTTTTGGATCCATACTGGAAAGAACGCTTTGACAAAGTCGACAAAAATATATAAATAATAAAGATTTAAATGTCTTTTTCGATTACTGGCATAATTCGGTAATTTTTATTAAGTTAGCCTACAAATTAAATTATGACAGGTAAATAATTATGTCCATATAGTAGATGTTTTTCATGAATATATTTATCCACTCACGACATCAGAGATAGATTTTCATCGTTCAAGAATTTGATAGTACAAAAAACATTGTTTTTTACTTACATCAATTAGATTAAAAAGATGAATAAGTAAACTTATAGTTTACAAATTGCCAATAAAAGTTGGTTGATCGAATTTTAAAAATATATTACAATATTGCCATATGGAGGCAAGGATGAAACTTAGTGAAAAAATTACATTATTAAGAAAACAAAAAGGATTTTCTCAAGAAGATTTGGCAAATATGCTTGATGTTTCCCGTCAGGCTGTTTATAAATGGGAGAATGATGCATCAATGCCAGACATAGATAAAATAAAAAAAATGGCCTCACTTTTTGACATCAGTTTTGATAGATTATTAAATGATCAAATAGATATCACACAACAAAATACCGCTAATTCAAATATAGTTAATACTGCAAAGGTGTATCGCGATGTTTTTAACTCAGGATTCAAACTAAATTACAATCAACCGGATATAGACCATGGATATACAGAAAGCAGAAATAAAAAATTGAAAAACAGTAATGAAATTTATGAACATAAAACCATTCAGATGAAGGAATTTTTAGAAGCAATGGGGATTGAAAATTACATACTTTTTCAATCAGATTTATGTGGCTGTTTTTTCCAAAACGAAAATGATTTTACTTTTGGCTTTTATTATGATGGTAATATTCAGTTTTTATGTCCATATGAAAATTTTATTAGTGTACATTTAAATAATTCTGGCAATAAAATGGATTATGGGAGACAAACGGTTTTTGGTGTGGGACTAGGGGCTGGAGGAATAAATTCAATTGGAGTTGGATCAATACCACAACTAAAATTTAGCAAACCTTCAAATTATATATTGACCATTTCTTACTTTGATAAAAATGGCAAAGTAAATGAGTTCAAACTTGATGTAAATTGTAATAGAAGGTACACAATTTATCAAATGAAAAAAACAGATGAGATTGATTTATTTAATGAAATTCAGTCTGATTTCGCAAACAAACAATTAAACAACATTGTTGCAAAACTAGAGACTTGTCATGCTTTGGCGGAGAAAATATTTAATAAAGAAATTGATGTTAAAAATATCAATATTGAAGAAATTAAAAAAGTATACAACAAAAGATATGAGCAGGAAAACGAATTCAAAAACACGTTAGAACAAGAAGTGTTAGGGGACAATTTAAGACGTAAAAAAACTATGTGGATCGTACTTGGAGTTCTGGCAGGCATATTCATTTTTGTATTGATTGTTAATACGATTTCTCATATTGTTGAAAAAACTCAAATGGAAGCTTTGGATAAAAGTAAAGCCGCCATTGTTGTTGAATTGATTGATCAAATAGGCGAGGTAACTTTGGAGGATAAGGATTTACTTTTTAGCATTGAAGATAATTATAATGACTTAACAAGTGCCCAAAAATCTTATGTAACAAATTATTCAATTTATACTGAAGCTCAGTCAAAGTATAACATTTTGTATAAAAACTATATGGAGGAATACACAAAAGATGATCCTACTCGTAATATAACCTTAAAAGATTTGAATGGTACTTGGGAATGTGACAAATATAAAATTACTATTGGAGATTTTGCAAATGGCAAATCTGTTTGGTATAGAACATATAACAAACAAACTCAAAGTTATGGAATAGGAGGCGGAGTCGCAAGTAATTTACCATCAAGTTCTATTGGCGAATATGATTGTTTAACTCAAACAATGTCAGCTAGATTATATGAGTGGGGTAATGGTATACTTAGCAAATATCACGACATCACATTAACCAAAAGTATTGATGGAGAGTTAACAATGCACCTTATGGGTTATACTTTTATAAAAAATTAACATAAATTAGTAAAAACAAATATCATATATATTTTTTAAATAATTGACGATAAAAACTATACGAAATATATGTAAAAATGTAAGAAATGACGAAAGTTAATTTGCTTTGGTGGATTTTGTTTTCTATTTAAACATTAAACAGAAACAATTTAAAAACAATTTATATTGTTAAATTAAAGTGAGGTTTTTTATGGACAAGGATTTAGTTTTACAAAATTTAAAAGGATATTTTGATTATTTTCGATCTATTTACAATGTTGAGAAATTACAAAAAGAAAAAGAAGAAAGAGAAAGAAGAAAACGAAAAAAAGAAAAAGATTTTGAGATGTAAATTTATAAATTATGAC
>CALUUL010000147.1 GCA_944323945.1 Candidatus Gastranaerophilales bacterium | reverse complement strand
TTTTTTAATATTTATTGCCCATAACTCATTCCTTCAGAAGATTCTATTGCTTGAACGCAAAGTCTTTTATCTTTTTGTCCTGCAACACAAGTAATTAAAGTAATTCTATTGTCCTCAGTTTCTTGTAAATAAGACCAATCTTCCTCACTAATTATTTCTTTTGTTGTTACAACATATCGTTTAGTTCCATAATTAGTTTGATAAAAAATTTCACTTCCAATTTTTATTTTCTTTAAATTTTTAAAGAAATCTCCTTGACTACCTGAATTATGAGAGGCTAAACCTACATTTCCTTCATAAATAGAAGTAGAAGGGAAGTGTCCTATTGTTTCTGATAAGGTAGATAATTCAACACTTTCTCTAATAGGTGCATTATCAAGTAAAATGTCAGGTATAGTAAGAGTACCTATTTCATCATCATAATGAATAATATCTTGTTCTATATTTTCAAGAGGTGTATCATCTAAATCTGAATTATCTCCAATTTGTATGCTTTCAGCATCTTTGTTTGCTTTATATACAGGATATTTTACTGCAAAAAAAATAACCCCTATAAGAGTTATAATTGCAATTAATATTATTGCTATTAAAAATCTATTTTCCTTTTTCATAATGCCTCCTATAATCTAACTTCTATACTATATTTTTCGCTGTCTGTATTTACTAAAGTTTTTATCTTATTTTTACCTTTACTAATAGTTATCATTTTGCCTTGTAGTTTATTTGTAAGTCTTTTTGAGAATTCTAATTTATATTTATTTGTTACTTCTGACATAGAATATTTTGTTAAGTTTATTGTATTATTATTTAATATAGTTTTGCCAACTTTTATATATTTACCATCTCTGTAATTATAAACCGTTACATTTTTAGAAAGAAAGAATAAAATAACTAAAATAATTACTGTTGATCCACTTGCTATTGGGATTATATTATTTTCTTTCTTTTCAACAACTTCAGGACTAACAGTAGGTATTTCTTCTTCAACTTTGTTGTATTTTACTGTATATGTATAGGGTGTTAATATCTCCTTTGTTGCTGTTCCTGTGTATTCTGCTGTAACACTATAAGTATTAGGATAATTTACTCTTTGTTTTCCTGCATAGTAACATTTTGCTGTATATAGATCTGCGACTTCATATTCGCCTATCATTTTAGTTGTTTCAACTTCCCACTCAACATTTAATAAGTCTAAGGTTAATCCATCTTTTTCTGTTTGTTTAGGTATAAAATCTAGGTCATTTCTTTCTAAGCCAGTATAATTTATAGTTTCTTCTATTAAATCTTCTCTAAAGCCATTGTAGTTTGTTTTAATTTGTATGTTCTCTGTATTTAATTGATATTCTCCTATATAACCATCCTTTTCATAATGTATAGTTCTTCCTAATTGATTTATAATACTATTTAAGTTATTAGTACCACTTGTAATTTTCTTTGTTGTTGAAATATCAATGGTATCTGTTGTAGTTCCACCTTCAGAAGTATAACTATCAAATGTGTACTTTTCTCCAAAAACTTCAATATCTTTATCTAAAGTTTCAATAAAAGTGTCTTTTTCATCTTCTTGTACTAAATATGTTTTATAACAATTTAGTTTGTCATCAGTAATATCTGTATTTTCTTGTGTAACAGCTAAACAGTTTGTAGTTGTAAGCAAAGTACAAAAACTGCATACTGCCAATACTTTTTTAAACCAATTCATTGTAAACCTCCTAAAATATATTTATTATTCCAAATTTATTAGCAAGATAGGTAGCTCCAATAGAGCAAAGTATTATAATGCCTAAATAGAATAATATATTAAATATTCTTGATAAAATATCAAATAAAAAAAGTAGTGCTTTTAGAACTGGATTCTGTTCATTAACAACTACTTGTTCATCGTATTTTTCCTTTATTTTTTTCTTTTTTAAATAATCTTTATACAAATTTTTCTTCATTATCTACCTCTTTTCAGAAAACTAAATAAACCTTTCTTTTCAACAACTTCAAGCTTATTAGATTTTTCAGTAATATATTCTTTAAATATTTCGTGGTACATATCTGTATTTATATTGCTATTAAAGGTATCTGTTGTATATTCAGAAAAATATATATGTTTTATATATTGTTTTAAAATTCTTTTGAATTTAGCTTTTTCCTCATTACTAGAAAAGTTAAAAATATAATTTACTTCAGGTATTTTTTCTAATAAACTTAATACTCTAAAAGTTTCATCGGTTTCCCAAGCCTTAGTACCTCCAACAATAATTTTTACTTCCTTAGATAAGAAATTGTCTAAAGTATTTTCGTTTAGTATTCCATAGTCATAAATATAGAAATCATATCCATATTGCATAGCATCAATTTTGTTGTCATTGCTATACAAATCTATTCCTTTATATGTATAAAATCCGTCTTTTTTTAGCACTCCTTCTAATGTTTCAATATTTTTAATTTCATCTTTATCAGTAGCACAAATATAACAAGCATTCATATTAAGGCTTTTTAAAAACATTGTAATCAGTATTGCTTGTGTAGTAACTCCTATGTGTTTTTCAGTTCCTGCAACTGCTATATTAACAAATTGTTTTAGTTTTTTATATTCCTTTTTGATAATGACTTTATTCTTTTTTCCTTCATCAAGTTTTTGCCTAAATCTAACAGCATCCTTGTATTGACAGCCTTCATCACTTAAACAATTTCTAAATTGCTCCTTTTGTTCAAAATATGTACTAGCATTTACAAAATTATAGATTCCTTCATTAAACAATTTAGCAAGTAAACTGTTACCTTCTTGAAAACCTAAAGCAACTATTATTATTTTTATATTATACATACTTTTTATTGCTACAACTGCTTGTACTATTTCATTTTCTGTTTCTTTTGTAGAGGCAATATCTATTATAATTTGCTTATAATTATTTAAGTTTCTAAGTTCTTGAACTGCAAATTTTTTTAAACTATCTACTCCTGTTAGTACTTGTGGATTTTCAAAGCCATTTTCTTTACATACCTCATAAATTAATTTTTCATTATCCCTAGTAATTGCTAAGATCAACTTTATCAACTCCTTTCCATAAAAAAAGAACTACTATTATAAGCAGTTCTTAACTTTATTATCTGTTATATTTTTAACTAAGTATAAAACTTGTTGTAAAAATGTTTCTGATAAATTATCTTCTTTAAATTCACTCATTAAATTATCATACTCATTTAATATAGGGGTATTTTCTATAAGCATTATATATTCATCGTTTGGTAATGTCTTTAGTAATATGTTTAGGTAACTTTCAATAATTTGTATAGTATCGTCTTTGTTATTCATTTTTCCTCCTTTTTTCCTTTGTGTAGCTACATTAACATTATATACTTCAAGACCTTATATTTCAACAAAAATCGTTCGTCAAAAATCGACAATCCCTACATTTTATATAAATTGTAATTTATCTAACAATTATACCAATTCTTTTTTATTATAACGAATTATAGTTAATCCTAAAAACATTAC
>CALUUL010000146.1 GCA_944323945.1 Candidatus Gastranaerophilales bacterium | reverse complement strand
AATTTCCGAATCCTGTCGAAAATAAGTCGAGTAAAATTAAAAATAAAGAAATCAGAAAAACAAAAAAACATATCAATTTGATATGCTTTTGTATTTTAAAAATCAAATTTCAAATGGATTATTTTTTAAAAATTCTTCAATGTCCACTTTTTGTAGAACAAACTTGTCAAGCTCGTCCATTAAAACCTTTTCGTCCATAGTCATAATATTAGGGTTTTGATAAAATAGTTCTGGTAAATCTTCTTTTGGATAGCCATAGAAGTTTAAAACTTGCATCACACTTTTAACTTCTTTTAGTGTGGTCACATCAAGAGTTGGGGCGATGTTTTTCATATCTTCAATTTCGTTTTTTGTGAATTTCATTTGAAGTAAAAACTTTTCCAAATCTTTTTCCATTTTATTCTCCTTTTTCTTTATCTTTTTTCTGCAAGTCTTTAAATTTAATTTCAAGTTTTTTGTCGCCATTTCTTTCAGCAAGTTTATTATATTCGCAGTTTACAAATTCCACGACTTCCTTTGTGATAGGAAATTTTTCCATAAGGGCACTGCTTTCAATGCCATACTTTTTTTGAAACCTTTTTTCTCCATCTAATATATCAGCAGGTTTTGATCTTCTATTCTGCTTTATATATGCATATCTTCCCCAAACTTTCTTTTCACTTGTCATATACCATTTTTTTTCAAGAAAACTTTTGTTTCCAAAATCAATATATAGAAGGGTATATTTAAAGATTAAGCTGTTTGATGGTGCAGCTAAAATGAAAGGATTTTTTATGATATCGTTTTTATCTAAACCAATTTTATCAAAATTTTTCTTTTTTTCTAACACACTTTCATTCTTATAACCCAAAAGAGTAGGTAGTGTTTTAAACATTTTACTAAATTCAGTTTGTGTTAGATCAAATGTTTCCATATAAAAATTCACTTTATCCAATACACTTTCATTATTTAAACTCAAAAGAGTAGGTAGTGTTTTAAACATTTTACTAAATTCAGCTTGTGTTAGATCAAATGTTTCTGTATAAAAATTTACTTTATTTAACACACTTTCGTTTTTATAACCCAAAAGGGTAGGTAAAGTTTTTAGCATTTTATTAAATTCAGCTTGTGTTAGATTAAATGTTTCCATATAAAAATTTACTTTATGTAACACACTTTCATTGTTATAACTTAAAAGAGTAGGCAAAGTTTGGAGTATTTTGTTAAAATCAACTTGGGTTAAATTAAATGTCTTTTTATAAAAATTTACTTTATCTAGCACACTTTCATTATTTAAACTCAAAAGAGTAGGCAAAGTTTTAAGTATTTTGTTAAATTCAGCTTGTGTTAGATCAAATGTTTCCATATAAAAATTTACTTTATGTAACACACTTTCGTTGTTTAAACCCAAAAGAGTAGGCAAAGTTTTAAGTATTTTATTAAATTCAGTTTGAGTTAAATTGAATGTCTTTTTATAAAAATTCACTTTATCAGAAACACTTTCTTTATTATAATTCAAAAGAGTAGGTAGTGTTTTAAACATTTTGCTAAATTCAGTTTGTGTTAAATTAAATGTTGTTAAATAAAAATTCACTTTGTCTAAAATACTTTCGTTGTTTAAACCCAAAAGAGTAGGCAAAGTTTTAAGTATTTTATTAAATTCAGTTTGAGTTAAACTGAAAGTTGTTATATAAAATTTTGCCCTTTTTAAAATTTCTTCTTTTTCAAGGTAATAAATGGATGAAAGAAGATTCTCTTTTCTTTTAACATCTTCATCTGTCCAACCAAAATATTCTTTCAAAGTTTCTATAACACTTACTAAACTCATTTTAATCTCCAATCAAATTATATCACAACCTATTAAAATTGTCAATATGAGAAGTAAGAGTTTTTGGCATCGATATATCTAACAAATTGTGATAAAATCTAATTTACACTAATAAAATACAATATGAAATTCTTAACAATAAAAAAGCACACGTTGTGTGTTATTTTGGTGAGTGTGATTTTGATTTGTTCGGTGGTGGGCGTATACTATGCGGTTGGGGCGGCAAGTTCGCCGAAAGCGTTATATACCATAGTCATTGATGCCGGCCACGGCGGAGTAGATGTCAAGTTAGGACAGTATATAAAACAAAAAAGCATATCAAATTGATATGCTTTAGTTGGTCGGAGTGGTTTTTATCCACAAGAACAATTGTTGTTCAAAATAATTTATAAAACCTTCATTAAATAAATCTTGAGAGCAACTTACATAAACATTAAGATAATTTCTATTTAAAATGTTATTATTAAAGAAATAGATATTGTATACATAACTTGCCAAATCACTTGTATCTTCTTTATTAATTTCTTTTGTGTAAAACCCTAATGAATTGTTTGCAGGATATTTTATTAAATGTTTTGCACCATAATCATCCAAAATTGGTCCTTCCATAAATGAAGAAAGTTTTTTTGCATAAATTCCTGATCCCCAACCATCATTACCAATAATGGTGGTTACATATTCATTCAAAGTTCCACCTATATTTACCGAGCCTTCATAATTAGTAGGGATATCAAGGGCAAGCCCATAATTCTTAAATATATCCCCAGTTGACCATACAGTTTCATCAATATATGATGTTATATCTGAATTGTAAGTAGTATCAAAAGTTGGTTGAGTAAAAGTTATTGAACTTATGATTGTATTATATTTTTCAATGTTCCTTTGATAGTATTCATCTTGAATAGAAGCAAAAACCTTGAAATAAAGGAATGAATTTTGTGCTTTTCCGAAATAATATATATTATAATAGTCCCAGTTACCAGTTGGATTACTATTTTCATCAACGACAAACATTTTCATATCAATATTTTTTGTTGTATTCTCAGTATTTTCTTTGATTTGAACTATTGTTGGATCATTTAATTCAATGTTTTCAATGATTTTAATATCTTCAATATACTGGTCTAAGTCTATATTTGATATATCATAATAACCATTCCCGCAATCGTACTGACAATTGATTGTGGAACTATCAAAGTTTATTTCATTGTCCCCATCACTGCTTAAAGTTATACTACAAGATTTTGTGTCGCTCAAGACAAAATCTTCGGTTGTTTTTATTTCAAATCCACTTCCAGTATAAGATTTCGTAAGCTCTGGAGCATACCCATCATTATTGCATGCTACTAAAAACATAGATGAAAAGCAAACGCAAAATAGACCGATTGAAATAAGTACTTTTTTAATCATTTTAAACTTTCCTTTTGATTTATAATAATATAGCATGTGGTGGGAGAGGATGTCAATATTTTTCAAAAAATATTTTTAATAATAAATTATAAAATGCATTAATAAAATACAATATGAAAGTTTTGATATGGAGAAAGCGGATAATTTTGATTGTGCTATGTGTTTTACTTTGTGTGGTGGGAGTGGTGGTTTATTTTACTGCCATTAGGCCGACATTTCAACCAAAACCACTATACACTATTGTCATTGATGCCGGCCACGGCGGAGTAGATGTCAAGTTAGGACAGTAAGTTTTTAAAATTTTAATAGAAAAAAGACACATATTTTATAAGTGT
>CALUUL010000145.1 GCA_944323945.1 Candidatus Gastranaerophilales bacterium | reverse complement strand
ATATTTTTATCCTTTTTCGTTTTCGTTTCGAGGAACTTTGGTTCCTCGTTTTTTATTTCTTGGGAACTATTTTTATTCTAACTGTTTTAAAATCAAATTACATTTTCTTAATAAATATAAGAAATAATTTTTTGACTTGATATAATTCTCTTATTGGTAGAGAGTTAGGATTTATAAAATGGCAGAGAGTTTTTGTAATTTAACAACTAAAAATAGAGAGAAAAAAGATATCAAAAGAATCCTAAACAGAGATTCTTTTGAATTAAATTACCTTTTTCAAAATTCCCAAAAAACTCTTGAAACAATGACAGTAATAGAAGCAGAAAGACAAATAGCTCTTGAAAATTTAAGGAAGCTCACAGAAGAACTTCAAACAAAAAGATTAAGATATAATGCAAAATCATTCTGCAAATACTTTACTTTGTAATTAATTTTTATCAACAGGAACGGTTATTTTTGCAAATTTGAAAATATCAAAAAGTTTGCCTCCTCCATTTTTAAAATTAATATACTTCTGAGTTTTTTCAGTTCTTTCACCATTTTGCAATTCAACAGCAAACTTTACTAGTCTTGGATTCATAAAACTAACCCCACAAAATTATACTAACCACCATACTTATATATAAAGTATTTTTAATAAAAAAAATTGCTTAAATAAAAATAAACAATATGTAAAATTTATGCTAAAATGTACTTATGATTGCAGTAAAACTTATAAAAAATAAACAATATCCGCTTGAAATACCAGAAGGTAGCATTGTAAAACATGGTGATATGGTTCTGGTTCTTACCGAAAAAGGCGAAGAAGTTGCACAAGCATATTTAGTTCCTCCGCAGGTAGAAAGTATTCTAAAGCGAAAAAAGGTACCATCAATTCCTTTTATCAGAGTAATGACAAAAGAAGATAAAGCAGAATACGAAGAAATACAAAAAATGGAAGAGATAGGCTACAAAAATTGTCTTGATCTAATAAAACAGCATAATCTTCAAATGAATTTGATACAATGCAGATACACTTTTGATAAAAGAAAAGTAACATTTTACTATACAGCACCTGAAAGAGTTGATTTTAGGAATTTATTAAAAGATTTAACAAAAGTTTTTAAGAGGGTACGTATTGACCTTAAACATATAGGCGTAAGAGATGAAACCTCTTTATGTTGCGGAAATGGATTATGTGGTAGACCATTTTGCTGTTGCACATTTAAAAGGCAGTTTGATTCAATAAATATTAAACTGGCACACGATCAAAGTATGCCAATAACTCCAAGTAAAATTTCCGGGACTTGTGGAAGATTACTTTGTTGCTTAAATTACGAATATAAAAATTATATAGAGACTGCAAAAGAAATGGTTCCAATAGGATCAGGTGTCATGACACAAGATGGTGTTGGAAGAGTTTGTGCTTTAAACGTATTAACAAATAAAGTTTCAGTAAAACTATCAGATGGGAAAATAAAAGAATTCCCAAATCAAGAAGTTGAAATGATAGATGCTGATGTTAATATTGAAATTGATACAAATACATCCAGCTATAAATATGCATCAATGCAACAAACAGATGAGCATATAGATATAAAATTATTTGAAGACGATAGAAATAGTTCAACAGGTAACATATAAATTAAAAGGGCAAAGTTAAAATAAAAGTAGTTTCTTCATCTTTTGATGAATCAACTTCTATTTTTCCATTGTGTGCAAGAACTATTTGCTGCGACAAATATAGACCTAAACCTGTTCCTGCCTTTCTGAATTTAGAATGCCCGCAATAGTATTTTTGAAAGATTAAATCCAAATCATCAGCAGATATACCACTACCTTTATTTGTAAACAACAACTTAATTTTTTCATTATATAATTCTGAACGAATAATAATTTCGGAAGAATTAGGACTAAACGATAAAGCATTCTGTATTAGATTTTTTATAACCCTTTTTAATTGAAAAACATCAAATTCTAATTCAAAATTTTCAGTTTGGGAAATATCCACAGAAATCTCATGTTCAGTTTCAATAGCGATTTGCCCCATTTCTTCAACAATAGAATTAATAAACGGATTAAGATAATTTTTAGACTTATCTAATTTAATTTTTTTCTGTTCTAACCTATATGTTTCAAGCATATTCTCTATTAATTCTTTTAACTCTTGATTTGATAATTTCATAAGAGTCAAAATTTCTCTTTGTTTGTCATTTAATATCCCAAAACGTTCTTCTAACAAATAATTCAATGAATTAAGTTCAGCAATAACAGGAACTTTCATATCATGAGTCAATGTTGCAGCAAATTCTTCTTTAAATAGCTGCAACTGTTTTTCTTGCTTTATTATTTCTTCCAAAGAAAGATTTTTTTTAGATAGAGTTGCTTGATACTCTTTTATCATCATTTCTCTATCATAAATTGTCTCAATAAGACGATTTGTTGTAATTTCCAATTCTTTATTATTTAAATTGTCTAATCTTACATTTATATCACCATATCTTAATCTTTTTACGGCAAGATATATTTTAGAAACATCACTCAATTGCTTATTATATTTATTAAAAAGGATAAAATATAAAATACTTAGAACTAAAAAAAGAATTATATTAACAAATATTATGAAATATAAAAACATACAAAAATTATAACATAAAAGGAGGCACTTAGTTTAGGTACCTCCTTCTATAATTAAATATATAAGGATTATTTTACCATTTGATTCATAACTTCTTCAGCAAAATTATCTTGTCTTTTTTCAAGACCTTCGCCTAATGTCCAACGAACAAATGCTTTAATTTCTAGTTTTCCTGCTAATAAAGCTTCGATTGTTTGATCAGGATTTTTAACAAAAGGTTGTTCCATTAAACATTTTTGTGACATAAGTTTGTTGACACGGCCTTCAACAATTTTTGCCCTAATGTTTTCAGGTTTATTGGCTAAATCTTCTTTACCCATTTCAATTCTTGTTTCTTCATCTATAACAGATTGAGGAATTTCTTTTCTTGAAACAAATTCAGGTGCAGAAGAAGCAATATGTAAAGCAACATCTTTTAAAAGAACTTCATCTTGAGCACTAGCAGATAGTAAAACACCTATCTTACCATTGTGAACATATGTTGCTAAATTACCTTCAAGAATTTTGAATCTTCTTATACTTATTTTTTCACCAATCGTAGCAATTTTTTCTTTTACAGCATCTTCAATTTTCATGTTGCAACAAGGACATATAGAAGCATTTAAAGCATCCATATCTTGAGGTTTTGTAGCTACTATATGTTTTGCCAAACCATTAACAAATGTTTTAAAATCTTCATTTTTAGCTACGAAATCAGTTTCACAGTTAACTTCAATAATAGCACCAACACCGTTTTCAATATAAGTAGCAACTAAACCTTCAGCAGCTATTCTGTTTTGTTTTTTTTCAGCTGATGCAATACCTTTTTGTCTTAGGAATTCCATAGCTTTTTCCATATCGCCGTCACATTGTTCAAGAGCTTTTTTGGAATCCATAAAACCAGCGCCTGTCTTCTCTCTAAGTTCTTTAACCATTGCAGCTGTTACTGTCATAATCATTATCCTTTCAAAATTTAA
>CALUUL010000144.1 GCA_944323945.1 Candidatus Gastranaerophilales bacterium | reverse complement strand
GTTGAAATATATGCTGAAACATCTCCTGCTTGAGTTTCTATGATAGGGAGAGCTGTTATGCTACCACCACCTAGTTCATCATTCAATTTACAAGCTCTTTCAAGTAATCTTGAATGTAAATAGAATACATCACCTGGGTATGCTTCTCTTCCTGAAGGTCTTTTTAATAACAAACTCATTGCACGATATGCTTGAGCATGTTTTGAAAGATCATCATATATAATCAAACAATGTTTTCCTTGGTCCATAAATTCTTCTGCAATAGCACAGCCTGCAAATGGTGCAATATACTGTATAGGCGCAGATTCATTAGCCGGAGCACTAACTATAATAGTATATTCCATTGCACCAAAATTTTCTAATGTTTTTGCTAATTGAGCAACTGTAGATGTTTTTTGACCAATTGCAACATAAATACAAATTACATCTTTGCCTTTTTGGTTAATAATTGTGTCAATCGCAATAGCAGTTTTACCTGTTTGCCTGTCACCAATTATAAGTTCTCTTTGTCCTCTTCCAATAGGAGTTAAAGCATCTATAGCTGTTAAGCCTGTTTGAAGTGGTTCACATACAGATTTTCTTGTTACAATACCTGGTGCAACTCTTTCTATAGGTCTTGTTTTTGAACAAACAATATCACCGTTACCATCAATAGGTACACCCGTTGGGTCAATAATTCTTCCGAGTAAAGCTTCTCCAACAGGTACTGAAGCTATTCTTCCCGTAGTTTTGACAATCGTTCCTTCTTTTATATGCGTATATTCTCCAAGTATTACAACACCAACATTATCTTCTTCAAGATTCAATGCAATACCTAAAGTTCCTTTACCGTCCTCAAACTCTACAAGTTCTGATGACATTACATCTGATAACCCATATACCTTAGATATACCATCAGCAACTTCTATTACTGTACCAATGTTTTTTACTTCTAATTTTGATTCATAATTTTGAAGTTTTTCTTTTATTATCGATGTTATTTCATCAGGATTAATTGTTACCATAGCTGTTTCCCTTTGTTAATTGTTTTTTCATAGTCTCAAATTTTGTTCTAAGGCTGCAGTCGATTGTCTTATCACCAATTTCTATTATCAAACCGCCTATTATTTTTTCATCTTTAATATATTCAGGCTGAACTGTTTTCATAAGTTTATTTTGTAATTTTTCTACAATCTTTTGTTTTTGAGTTTCATCAAGCTCTATTGCTGAAATTATTAAAGGTTTAACTATATTATTTGTCTCATTATATATTACTGAATACTGATTTATAATTTCATCTAATACATTTAATCTGTTTGAATCAATCAGTATAAATATAAAATCAATTGTTATTTTATCAGTATGAATAGAAAATATTTTATCCGCAATGGATTTTTTATCCTCTATTTTTACAACCGGATTCAACAAAGCATTAGCCAATTCCGGATTTGTATTTATAGTCTCTGCTATAAACAATAAATCATTATATACTTTATCTGCTTTATCAGCTTCTATAGCTGACTCCAACAATGCATTTGCATATTTTCTAGCTATTTTTATATTTTTTATGTCGCCGATTTTCATAGATTTATCCTATCAAGTTCAGAAATCGCATTATCAATATATTTTTTATGCAAATCCTGATTAGAGTTTAACTGATTTATAGTATTTTGCTGAACTAATTCTACAGATTTTTCAGAAAGAATCCCAACCAACTTTGACTTGAATTTTTTAGTTTCAAGATTCAAGAGCCTTTCTGCATTGCTTAATATATCTTGCTTTTGAGACTCTGTTTCTATGCGGATTTTTTCACTTAAACTCTTTACACTATTATCCGCACTTCTGTTTATATTATCAATTTCTGATGGCAATTTTGCTATTTTGTCATTTATATTTTTGAGTTCTTTCTCTGCATCAAGTTTTTCATTTTCAGATTCATCAACGTATGATTTTATTTCATTAGACAACTTTTCAATTTTTTGTTTCAAATTGAATTTTCTGACTAAATACACTATTATAGCCACTACTAAAATAAAATTAAAAATATTAGATTGTAATAATAAATGTAAAAAATCAGACATATCAGACCTGTTCTTCTTTTATTTGTGATTTGTTTATAAGCTCTGAATTTATATCATCACCCAAAAGTTTATCAGAAATATCTTTAGCTATATCAACAATACTATCTTTTAAAGTTTCCTTTGCATCAATTGCTGAATTTTTTAAGTTTTCTTTTTGCTTTGAGATATTTTCCAATAATTCATTTTTGTATTCAGATATAACATGAGAGCGTTCTTGCTTTAATTTTTGGGATTCTTGTGCAACTTTCTGTCTGGCTGAATCTCTTGATTTTTCAAGTTCTTCATTTCTATACTTTATTTTTTTATCTGTTTCTTCTGATGTATTTTTTGCACTTGTGAAATTGTTTTCTACCAGTTTTTGACGTTCTTGCATAATATTCAATATTGGCGCATAGAAAATCTTATTCATTATAAAAATGAATACAAGAAAACTAATTACCACAATTAAAAATGTTGCATCGAATTCCATATTATTTCCTATTTAAATGAAAGTATAAGTGCAATTAATAAGCCATAAATACCGCAAGCTTCAGCTAAAGCTGCACCCAGAATAAATTTTGATTGTAAATTTTCAATCAATTCAGGTTGTCTTGCAGCACCTTCCATAAAACCTTTAGTTGCAATACCAAGACCAATACCTGCACCCATAGCAGCTAAACCAACAGCCAAGCCTGCTCCTATGTATACCATTTCTGATACTGTTTTTACTTCTTCCATATTTATCTCCTTTTTTAATGTTCCTCTGATACCGCTGTAGAAATATATGCAACTGATAGCATCATAAATACAAATGCCTGTAAAAATGCCACAAATATTTCAAATAACATAAATGGGATTGGCAAGGCAATCGCAAACATACTAATCATTACCATTACCAATATTTCACCTGCTAGAATATTTGCAAAAAGACGAACTGCCAAGCTTAAAGGTCTGGTAATCATTTCTAACAGTTCAACAAATAACATTATAATGCCTGACACACTAAAACCATGCCAGATTGCGTGAATACCTTTTTCTTTAAACCCATAGTACAAATAATATATTAAAACAATAACAGCCAAAGCTGCCGTTAAATTAATATCGTTCGTTGGAGATGCAAACTCACCTTCTTTTAAATGTATCAACTTTAATGGTAATTGTCCCATTAAGTTGGCAACTAATATAAATAAGAATAAAGAGGCAACTATTGGAATATGCTTTTTACCATCTTTAACAGAAGAAAGATTTCCCATAAAAAATTTCAACATACTTTCAGCAAATGCTTGTGCTTTACCTGGAATAACAGATAATTTTCTTGTTAATAATAAAGAAACAATAATAACAAAAAGCATGGCAACCCACATTGTTATTAATGTATCCCAATGTACCTGCAAATTACCTATATATCCTACCCAGTGTTCGCCCATTATATAAATCCTTATACAAGTCAATTTTATGTTAACACATTCAAAAAAAAAAAAGAAGAACATTTTTTATTTTCTCAGTCGTATTATTTACAAACTTTGATATATATGATATAATAAATC
>CALUUL010000143.1 GCA_944323945.1 Candidatus Gastranaerophilales bacterium | reverse complement strand
TTTAATTTATTTAAGACTATTTCAATAAGACCTTCTCTTCTTACCCCTAATCTTAATTCTTTAGTGCCCAATGCAGCTTGAGTAACACCATCAGAACAAAAAATTATTCTGTCATCCTTTTCTAACTTTATATTATATAAATGCATATGACGATTTGGAAAAGTTTTAGACGTAATTACTCTTTCTTCAGGATTAAGAATTTGATTATTTCTAATCCATAAAAACTGAGGATTACCTTCTTCAACTATTTTTGCATTACCTTCTTCATCACAGTCTATTGCTGAAAATGTAGAATAGCTGATTTTTCTTACTTTGCAAACCGGCAAGGAATTCATAATAGTTTCACATGCTACTTTAATATCAGATTGAGCTTCTATAAACTTTAAAAGCATTGTAGCAGTCATACTTGCTAAAATATTCGCCTTTATTCCGCTTCCTAAACCATCAGACAATATACCTATAACTCGGCCATTATCTTTATACCTTTTTGAAATAAAATAATCGCCATAAGCATTCTGGTTATATTTTTTTTCTTGACTGCATCCTACATCTATGAACATTATTTATCCTCTTCGGTATTACTTTCATAGTCTTTTGCTATTGAATCCAATAATACTTCAGTTTCTACCATATGTTCACCTAATAGACAAGCTATTTCTTGAACAGTTGCTATATTTTTGGCAATTACATCTCTTGCCTTTTTTGCAATTTTTTCTCTATCCATTTCAGATTTTGTTACATCTGTTATAACGGCACCGGCGATTTCCCCTGATTCGATAGTAAAAGCACTTATATCATATAATTTATCACCTATGGCATAGTGTTCTTTGTGTATATCTTGTCCTGAACGTAATGCTGTTTTAAAAATATCACCAAATGGCACTATTCTTTCAATAGCTGCACCTTTTAATCCTTCTTCTCTTGATGAAAAGACATCATACATATCTGAACAAAACATCTTAAGAAAAGCATCATTGGTTTCTAATATATTATAATTTTTATCAACCATAACAACAGCAGCCGGCATACATCTAACCAAAGCTGCAGCTTTTCTTACTGCTATTTTTCGCATATATGATACACACATAGATGTCTCAGCATCTCCGGCAATTAAAGCATTTACAAAATCACGACAAGTTGAATACCCACATCCGCTGCAATTTAATTCATCTTCTTGTGAATGTTTACTTATTCTTTTTAAAGCTTCATCAATTTGTTCTATTGTATATTTTCGCTTTTCAACAGGTTGTGGTTTATAATTTTCACTTACAACAACTTCAGGTTCTTTGGGAACTTCATCACGGTATTTCGTTGTTGTTAAAACATCAGAAGTTACGGCTATAATTCCTCTTTCAGTTGACAAACAAGGACCATTTACACATCCGCCTTCACAACCCAAGGCTTCTATAAATATTTTTCTTGTTAACTTATCTTCTTCTATACCATCTAATGCTTTATCAAAATTATTTATAGAACTTATACTTATCAAAGAAACTTTATTTTCATCTATCCCAACTTTTCGAATTGTTTCATTCATTCCGCCTTCAATTGGATATAGTGCTCCTTCATATGCACCCTTGGGTACAAATTCAGAGCCTTCAATTTCTTCAATATCATGAATATTAATATCTTCATCTTTTAACCACAGATTTAATTCTTCAAAGGTCAAAGAAGCATTAATTAACTCTTGATGAGAATCTGATTCTTTTTTCTTTGCGATACAAGGTCCAATGAATACAACAGCTATATCATCACCAAATGTCTTCTTAAGTAACCCCGCATGAGTCAATGCCGGCGATACAATAGGCACAATATTTTTTGCAAACTTTGGCTTATACATTCTTATATAATCGACAATAACAGGACACGCACTTGAAATAAACATTTCATTTTTATCAGATGAATTTATAATCTTTGCACATTCTATAGATACTTCCTGTGCTCCTAAAGCTGTCTCACTAACACCTTCAAAACCCAATTTTTTAAGTGCTGAAATCATTTTTTCTTTTTTTACACTATATACTCCAACCCAGCTTGGAGCTAGAGATACATATACTTTCTTATTTTGCAGAAACAATTTTTTTACTTTATCAATATCATTTCTGACTCTTTTTGCACCTGACGGACATACCATTACACAATGTCCGCAAGCAACACATCTTTCTCCTATTACATATGCACTGTTATCTTGTATCTTTATTGCCTTTACATGACATTCTCTAATACATTTATAACAATCATGACATTCATTTTTTAATGTATAAACAGGATATAGATTATTCAACTTTTATTTCCTTAATATCTCTACAATTTTTTCAGGGGTCATCTCATAATAAATTGTACCATCTATTTCAATAGTTGGTCCTTTTTCGCAAAGATTTTTACATCTCCCACCATATATTTCTATTTGAGAATTTAAATTATTTTCTTTTATATAATCCTCTATAAATCTGAGATTATCTGCATTTCCCCTTGCAAAGCAAGCACTGCCCATGCATATTTTTATTTCTTTTACCATTAATTATCCTCTACTCCATGATTTACCGTAAACTGCAAAAAATTTCCAATTAAGTTCTCATTCCAAACCTGTACATTGTTAGGAACAGATAAAACACAAGGAGTAAAATTCCATATATATCTAATTCCCGCCTTAACAATAAAATCAGTAACCTCTTGTGCATTTTTTCTGGGTACTGTTAAAATTACAATCTTTGCATCATTTTTCTCAGCTATTTTGGGCAAGTCCTTTAAATGGAAAATATCTTTCCCATTAATACTTGTACCGACTTTTTCCGGACTTATATCAAATAATGCCGATATATTAAATCCATAGGCTTCAAAATTGTCATATTTAGCAAGAGCCATTCCTAAATTTCCGGAACCTACTATAAACGCTGTTTTAACTTTCTTAAATTTCAATGTTTCTTCAATTAAAAGCTTAAGTTCTTTGACTTTATATCCTACTTTACACTTACCTTTATAATTTAAAAGAGCAATATCTTTTCGAACCTGAGTATTATCAACATGTAATAATTCTGCAATTTGAGGACTAGAAATATATTCAATATTTTTTTCTATATAATCAGTCAAAATACTATGATATAAAGTTAACCTATTTATTACTTTATCAGTAAGATTCTTCTCCATCACATAACCTTTTCTGAAACAAAAACATTTATAACAAATTATATTAAAAAACACAAGTTTATAAAATAAAGAGAGGAACGCATTTCTACGTTCCTCTCTTGCATTTTGTTGCTATACAACACCATTATAAGCGTCAATATAGATTTTCTTAATATCTTCCATTAATGGATATACCGGGTTAGCACCTGTACATTGGTCATCATATGCCAATTCTACTAATTCATCCAAGTTATCCATAAATGTCTTTTCATCAACACCAAAGTCTTTAATTGAATTTGGAAGATTAATTGCTTTCATTAATTTATCAACTGCGTCTAACAACAATTGAACTTTTTCATCATCATTCTTTCCGCCCAAACCAAGTTCATCAGCGATTTGACCGTATTTTGTTTTTGCACAAGGGAACTTGTATTGTGGGAATATAGCTTGCTTTTTAGGAGCATCAGATGA
>CALUUL010000142.1 GCA_944323945.1 Candidatus Gastranaerophilales bacterium | reverse complement strand
TTAACACGAACATTTTTAAATACAAATAGTTAGTGTTTTTATGTTAATATTTCTTAGAAAGAGTACAAAGAAAAATAGATTATGAGTGAAAAATTTATACTTGTAGGCAAATCGCTAAAAGAAATTGAAGAATTTATGCTCAGTAATGAGCAGTCAAAATTTCGCGCCAAACAGATATATAATTGGTTATATTTAAAATCGGTAAAAGATATAGATTCAATGACAGATTTATCTTTATCAACGAGAGAACTTCTGAAAGAGAAAACAGAGCTTTGCAGCATTTCAATTAAAGAAAAGCAAATAAGCAAAGACGGAACAATGAAGTTTTTGTTTGAATTAAAAGACGGAAATTTTATAGAAGCAGTCCTAATGCGATTTGATAACCGTGCAAATTTAACAGCTTGTATAAGTACACAAGTCGGATGTCCAATGGGATGCAGTTTTTGTGCTACAGCGAAACTGGGATTTGTGAGAAACTTAGACACAGATGAAATAATACAACAAATATTTTTAATCCAAGCGGATACAGGTTTAAAAGTGACAAATATTGTATATATGGGACAAGGTGAACCACTTTTAAATTTTGATAACTTAATTAATTCAATAAAAATATTCAGAGAACAATTCCAAGTAGGAGCAAGAAGAATAACAGTATCAACCTGCGGAATAATTCCTCAAATAAACAAATTAGCAGAACTGGATTTTCAATCAACACTAGCTATTTCTCTTCACGCTCCAAATCAAGAAAAAAGAGCAGATATTATGCCTGTTGCAAATAAATACAAATTTGATGAACTTATTTCCACATTAAAAAGATATACAGAAAAAACAGGTAGAAGAGTAACTATTGAATATGTTTTGATGAAAGATGTAAATGACTCAATCAATGATGCAAAAGAACTTGCTCTTTCAATTCTTAAATTAAAAAGTAATGTAAACTTAATTATATATAATCAAAATGAGAAAAGCCCATATAAAAAACCAACAAAAGAAGCAATACAAAAATTCAAATACATACTTGAAGCATCAGGGAAAAAAGTAACAATAAGGCTTGAAAGAGGAGCAGACATTGATGCAGCTTGCGGTCAATTAAGTTCAAAAATGAAAAAATAATGTAAAACTCTTGTCATATTATATTTTTGTGGTTAAAATAATAATTGAGATTTATGCATGCTTTTATATAGTATAAATCATTTTAGTTACATTACAATTTAATTAGGTACGGTAATTTTCTAATCAACATGAGTATTTAAGATAAGCAAGAAACATCCTGACACTTGGAGAGAGATAAAGTAATTGCTTTAAAACAAAGGGGCATATTCGATGTATGTAAATAAGTGTATTAAGTGCGGCGCAGAGTTTGAGACAAAAAATCCTAAGCGAGTTATTTGTCCAAATTGTTTATACTCTGATAAAAAATATACGGAGGAACTTTCACAAGAAGCCGCTAACGCATCCTCAACGCAAAAAGATGCTCCACAAATGAATTCATACTCATTTGGTAATGACAATCAGTCAGAAGAAAAAGCTTTCAGACCATATGACAGAAACTCTCGAACCGATCGCCAGCAGTATAACAGAAATAACAATTCAAGATACAATGACCGTCCAAGAGATAGCAGAAATCAAAATGGCGGCAACTATCAAAGAAATTATAATAAATTCAGAAATGACGGACAACAAAGAAACCAAAGACCACAACGCAATAATTTTAACAACAGACCGGGTGGTTTTTCAAGACCTCGTCCAAATACAGGAAGACCAAAACCACAGAGACAAAAACAACTACTAGTTAGTAAAGAACAAATTGAACAGATTGAAATTCTTTATAAAAAGGCTTTACCTTTACCAAATCCGGATGTGCATGAAGTTATAGGTCAAGCTATAGGTTTAGAACCAAGAAAAGTTTTCTTTGGGATTAATTTGGTAAGACAAAAATTAATGCTTCCAAAACTACCTTTCCCAAAGAGAAAACTTGCAGTATCTCCTGATCAATTGTTTGCAATAAAGAATTTATATGAGCCATTATTACCTTTACCACCTATAGGTTGCCATAAAATCATAGCAGCACAATTGAGAATGGATGAATGGAGAGTCCACGTAGGTATTGGTTTAATAAGAAAACAAATGGGACTTGACAGGTGGAATCAAGAAAGAGAAGATGCACCTGAAGAATATAAAAAGACTAAATAACTATGAGTAACGATTTAATATCCATAGCAAAAGTTCTTAATTTCCACGGTATTAAAGGTGAAGCAAAAGTCGGTTTTTCCAAAGGAAGAGAAAAACAGATAGAAGCTTTAAAAAAGGTGTATATAAAAAAGGAAAATAACTTTTCCGAGTTAAATGTTGTTTCTGTAAGATTCCATAAACAATTTGCAATTATAAAGTTCAAAGAATTCAAAACGGTAAATGACGTTGAAGAATTTAAAGGTTGTGATATCTATCTTACAAAAGAAGAAGTTGAAAACAATCTTGATGATGATGAATATCTTATAAGCGATTTAATTGGAATGGATGTATTTGATGAAGATGGGAGTTGTGTTGGCACAATCACTGCAATTGGTGAAAACATGGCTAATAATTTGCTTTCTGTTAAAGATGGTAACGGCAAAGAACATCTTGTTCCATTCGTGAAAGAACTTGTTCCTATAGTTGATTTAAAAGGGAAAAAAGTTGTTTTAAACAACATAGAAGGTTTGATAAATTGAAGTTTGATGTACTCACTTTATTTCCTGAAACAATTAATAATGCTTGTGATTTCAGCATTATAAAAAGAGCTTTAACAGAAAAAAGAATAGAAATAAACACAATTAATCCGCGTGATTTTTCAAAAGATAAACACAAAAAAGTTGATGATACACCATATGGCGGCGGCGCAGGTATGTTATTATCATGCCAGCCATATTTAGATGCACTTAATTCAATAAAAAAAGAAAATAAAACAAAAACAATAATAATGTCGCCACAAGGTAAAATTTTCAATCAAGAAATGGCAAAAGATTTTGCAAATGAAGAACAACTAATAATAATTTGCGGACATTATGAAGGTTTTGATGAAAGAATTATAGAGAAATCAAACGCACAGGAAATATCAATAGGCGATTTTGTATTAACAGGTGGTGAATTTCCTGCTCTATGCATTATAGATAGTGTAACAAGATTATTAAAAGGCGTTCTTGGTGATGATGAATCAGCAGAATATGACTCGCACTATGATGGACTATTAGAACACCCGCATTATACAAAACCAAGAGAATATGAAGGTTTGAATGTTCCTGAAATATTACTAAGCGGCAATCACGAAAAAATAAGAGAATGGCGAAGATTGCAACAGTTTTTAGTTACCAAAAAGAAAAGACCTGATTTATTCTTAAAATTTTTAAATTCCAATCTATCAGAATATGATATAAAAATACTTAAGAAAAACAATTTATTTTAAATTTTATTTTATTTAAACTATAATAGCAATGATATTAAGGATATTTATATGAAAGCTGCTGTTTTAGAAAACAATAGATTTATAATTACTGATATACCGAAACCAATACTTGATGAATATGGAGAAGGTGCAATAGTAAAAGTATCAGGATGCGGATTATGCGGATCTGATATAGT
>CALUUL010000141.1 GCA_944323945.1 Candidatus Gastranaerophilales bacterium | reverse complement strand
AGAATGTATATATCTAAAACAAAATTTACAAAAAGAAGAAATAGAAGAAGTTGTAAAAAACTTCATAATGTATTATATTAATGAAAGATTGCAAGAAAAAATACAAGAACTTGCCCCTATGCAATAAGGAAACAAGCTCTTGCATCACTCTCTTTTTAATTATTAGTCCGTTTTAACCCTACGGGTTACCCAAGCAGTCTTCCTTTCTTTTGGACCATGCATTTCAAGTTCTGAACTTATTATTTTTTCAATTTCAGTTAAATGACTATTTATAAATTCAAATAATCTTTTAGCATTTCTATCATCAAATTCCCTAACATAGCTTTAATATTCTTCTTTAGGAATTTCAAATGATGATTTTCTTTCTTCAAATTTAAATTTTTCTATCATTTTTCTCTCCATATTTATATGAGGCATTGTAACATTTATTGTGAAATTTGTAATAATTAATTAAAGTACATATTTTTATTATATAAGTATTAAACTTTTAAGAGTTTTCAATGTCTTCATTCTTTTCTAAATATTCACTATAAGTCTTATTAAAAGCTTCATTTTGTATAACATATATATCATCTAAATCAGAAACATTAAGAGCAGCACCTTTAACTCCAAACATTTCTTCTCCCCATGGTGCCATAAAGACAATATCATCTTTAAGAGTAACATACTTAATAGGATCGCTTACAGGCTGATAAACACCTTTTTGCTCAGTTTTTTTATACTTTCTTGCAAAAGTTTCTTGTTTTACAATATATTCCTCTCCGTCAGGATTTTTTACTATCATGCTACCTTCAACTTTAACTTTTGCTTTTGTCTCTCCAATTACATAAAGTTTTCCATTTCTTTCAACTCTAGGTCTAGTATCAACAACCTCACCAATGACCGCTGGTCTAGCAGTTACCAAAGCAGTTTTTTGAGCAGTTTTAGGCTCTTCATTATTTTCAAGATATTTTTTTGTAAAGTCCGTCATATCTTCTATTACTTTACAATTTACTTCAATATCAGGATATTCGTTAGGATTTAATGAAAATAGTTTTAATTTTTTTGATTTCATGCTCTTTTGTGCCTCTTTTTGAATTATTTTTTCTTGTGTTTGATTTACTGTTAATTTTTTATAAGCTTGCTCTATCATTTGATCAATCTTTTCTTCTGTAATTCCTTGTTTAATCACTCCTTTAGCATTATGAAGCATCATCATGACTAAATCTTTTGCTCCCTTAAAAGAATAATCATTTCCTTTTAATGAAACAGCTTTTTCACCCGAAGCACCTTCTACCCCTTCCATCAAACACAAATCTATTCCTAAATTATGAGTTCTTTGTACTATATCACTTACAATAGGTCCTCCACCAATTGCAACTACAGTTCCATTTTTTTCCTGCATAATATTAAGTACAGCATCTGGCAAGTCAAACCATCTTTTTGCAGGTTTGCCACCCATTGTAGGAATAATTGCATGTGTTATAGTATTTGGTTCTATGCTGTTACTATCTGTGTTCATTGCTTCTTCAGTCAACGTTCCCAAAACAATTAAATTGCCATTTTCTGTTGTGTTATATTTATTTGCTAATATATGTGCCTCTTTTTCAACACCATGGTTAGTTCCACCAGTAACAAGATATGCTTTTTCAGTATCAATTGAATGAATTAAAACATCTAAAGCAATTCTAATATTTAATTTATTTTCTTCGCTGATTTTTGGCCAGTGCTTATGTGAAGAACCAGTAATCATAATAGGGATTTTATCTTGAGTGTCTTTTGATATTTGTTCTAAATCTGTTACAGCATTACATGCTTTTATCTTTTCCGCAAGTTCTGCTTGTAAAATTTTGTATTCATCTGCATGACGTTTCTCAATTTCCTCATTATATTGAGGGGCACCATTTTTATAACAATTTTTTAACTCTTCTTGTACCTTATCTAAATTGCATTTTCTACGTTGTCTAAATCTTTGTTTTGCTCTTTTTATTATCATGCTTTCTGTTTTAGATATAGATTTTAAATCTTCTAATGTAAGTCCAGCTTGATGAGCTAATATCATTTCTTGCTCTAAATCAGTTGAATATATTCCTTTACCATCTGTTCCTAAAACAACTTGTATACCATTGTCAATATATTGTTTTATAGGAATTTCGTGTAAACCATTAATATTATTTAATGACAAGTTAGAACTCATGTTAAATTCAATTATAGGTTTAATTTCATCACACAATTGTTGCATTGTCATATTTTTAGTTCTTTCTTTTTCATCCCAAGGAGCTGGTTCGTCAAATCCATAAATTCCATGTCCAAGTCTAACTTGTGGATATGGAATTGGCTTATCAGTTGTTTGACTAAGTTCATAATGAGCTTCCTCTACTGCAAGAAGCACTTGTCTAGCATTAGCTTTAAATAATGGGTTTTCTCCTGCATGAACTCTAATAACAAAATTAGGATCATATTGCATAGCATATTTTGCCAACTCTTTAATGTTGTCATAAAATTCCATAGTAGAATTTGTTTCATGCCCCATGACATCACAACCAACAATATATGGACTTTGAGCAGTGACTTTAAGCCTGTCAACTTCATCATTGTTCCATTCCTTGTCTGAATGTCTCCATAAAGCTCCTAAAAAGCGTATTTGAACACCTGTCTCTCTTTCTATATCAGGCATATACTTATCAAGTTCTCTTAATTGTTTAACATCTGATATAATTGAAGATAGAGACAATTCCACATATTTAACACCATTTTGTTTTGAATCATTTGCAATAGCTCTAAGAATAGGAATAAACATTTTTGGATTTTTAGTAAAAGCTCCACGAACAGCATATATTTCTTCCATTTTATTAAAGGTTTCTTGCTCAGACGTATCAATTTTCATTGCATTTATTAAAAGCTGTCTGTTATTAAAATTAGAAATAATGTCTTCTAATTTATATAATCCGTCTTTATTTGCTTGCAAATAAGAATAGTCAATCTTCGCCTTATCCAAAATCCATGCTGGGAAAAGGACATCATTGCCTATGCCATATTCAATTAATTGTTCTGGGGTTGGTGCTCCTGCAAAATGTGTATGCAAATCAGTTTTTAACTTTGTTGGCATTTTATCAAATCTTGCAAAAGGAAGAGCTTCAATTTTTTCTCCCTGTGCAAAAAGCCTTGTTTCAAAAGATGTTAATACATTTTTATATTTTATTACCCCTAAATTATTAACAGTTGCATAAGGCGTGCCATTAAGACTTATAGTGATTGTACCCCTTTTTTTCTCAACGGTTATCATTTGTGATATATTAAATACAAGTCTTTCTGAATTTTTTTTGTTAGTATGGTTTGAACTTATAACAAATTTACCATTATCCATTATCTCACAAATAACAGATTTATCTTTATTTAAATAAACTAAAACCATAACCGTTCTCCTTAGAATTAGTATATCAAAATTTTATTTACAAATCAAGTCAAATTGAATAAGTTGACCATGTTTTTCGTTATAAATAAGTTTTTGCCAAATAATTTATACATAATATAAGCATTAAAAAAGAGCATAATTGTGAATAATTAATTCAGTTGATGTTGTTTGATTAAAACGGACAACAAATAAAAAAGAGAGAACATGTTAGATTTTGTAGTCTAATATGTTCT
>CALUUL010000140.1 GCA_944323945.1 Candidatus Gastranaerophilales bacterium | reverse complement strand
GCTAACGAGCGGGCTCGAACCGCCGAACCTCTTGCTTACCAAGCAAGTGCTCTACCTACTGAGCTACGTTAGCATATGAAATGGCTCCATAAAATAGAGATTTTCTATTGTTTTTTAGTCTTTATTAGGCGCTAAAATTTCCTTACCAACATACCTTAGCCATTAAATATCTTCTGCTCTATATCTCAAAACACTATATAAATACTAGCAAAATCACTAGTATTTTTTTATTTGCCGTTAATCTTAAAATCCGCTGACACCTACTGACACCTATATTCAATGTTTAAGGGAAATGCGGTCTATTTTAGATTGTTTAAGACTGATGGATCTTAAATAAACATTTTTATTATCATTATATGATAATTTATGTTATAATAAGTAAAACAAAATAGGAGATGGATGTTTATGGAATTGAATCCTTTTAAATATCAAAATCAAAAAGATATGAGTTTTAACCAGAAATTATTTATTAAAGATACTGATAAAGTTTTAAGAGGATTATTTAGGGGAGAAATTAAAGGTAATTTTTTAATAAAAATTTATCATGAAGTTTTAAACAAGTTGGGGTTTGATGAGTTGAAAAAATATTATCCATTAACTTTAACTATGGAAAATAGTATAGCAGGGAATACTTCAAATCCAGAATTTGAAATTTGCAAACATATAGTTGGGCTTCATAAATCTAATATGATTTTTGTTTCTGATGAAGAAAGAATAAAAAAGCAAAACGATATCAAATATCAAAATCAATTAGTAAATGAAGTTGTAGACAACATAAAATTAAACAAATATGGAGCATCATTCTTTAGAAAAAAACAAATCTTTTATGGTGATAGGTTTCTTTATTTCCATGTGCCATATGATTTGTTTGTTATGTGTACTAGAATTAATGAAATACTAACTCAAGAATCAAATAAAAATGTTGGTTTTTATTCTTTTTATGCAAAGATTTCAAACGTAGGATTATCTGCATTATCTTTGTTAGAAGATAATTTTTTAGATAATACATATCCAATTTGTAGAAATATAATTGAATTATATGTTGAATTTTTAATATTGTTAAGTTGTCCTAGCGAAATAGAAAAATACAATTATCTTTCAAGCGTTGAATTTGGAAAATCATCATGTGGACAAGAATATCCCGAAAAGTTTTTAAATTTGTATGAGAATAGAATTAATAAAAAAGAGATTAAAAAAAATATGTTTTTACATTTCGGCTGGGTTGACGATATACCTAATTATCATAAAATTGTTAAGAATAATCCATATTCTATAAATGGTCTAATAAAATTTTTAGAAAGTGTTGATCAATCATATGAAAACTATGGCATTTTTTATAGAAAATGTCATTCGTACACCCATGCTAATGTTGTTGGAATCAAATATCCACTACTTTCTTATTTTGAAATTTGTATTATGTTATATATGACAATCTTTAATACATATACAGTTTTGTGTGAAAAATTAAAAATTGATTCAAAAATAAATAATATAGATATTGTTAGCAAAATTGAAAAAGATTTTAAACTTTTGAAAAACCAATATGAGAATATGTCAACCGAGAATTTTGAAAATTATTACAAAAATACCATCAATTAGATTCTATTTTAAAAATTTATATTATTTGATTTTTGTAAAGGAATCATTTATCCTATTGTATAATATTTAAATATACAAGAAAGTATATAAGAAAATATACAAGATAATTGACTTTTATATTAAAATAAGTTATAATCTTTTTATTAAAAAGCAGGAGTTTGTTTATGGACGAAAAATATATTCCACCTTATGAAATAACTGATGAGATGTTAGAGTTAGTTTCTGAGATTATGGAAAATTTAGGGAAACTCTCTGGAGTTAATGAACTTGAGAAATTGCCAAGACTTCGCAGGGTGAATAGAATTAAATCTATTCATTCTTCTCTTGCAATTGAAAACAACACTCTTTCAATTGAGCAGGTGACAGATGTTATTGACGGAAAACGAGTGCTTGGACCAAAGGAAGATATAGTTGCAGTTCAAAATGCAAACTTGGCTTATAAAGAACTTGAAAATATAAATCCTTATAGCATAGATGATTTGTTAAAAGTCCATGGAATAATGATGAATGGGCTTGTAAGTGAAGCAGGAAAAATAAGGACAGGACAAGTTGGAGTTTATAATCAAGAAGGAAAAGTTGTTCATCTTGCTCCACCAGCAGAGTTTGTTCCAGAGCAGCTAAAGCAACTTTTTGATTGGATAAAGACAAGCCCAGCAAATATGCTTATTAAGTCGAGTGTTTTTCATTATGAATTTGAGTTTATCCATCCATTTCGTGATGGAAATGGAAGAATGGGAAGGCTTTGGCAAACAGCACTCCTTAGCAGTTGGAAGCCAATCTTTGCTTGGATACCTATTGAAAGCATTATTAAAGACAACCAAGAAGAATATTACAATGCAATAACACTATCAACAAGTCAGGCAAAATCAAACATTTTTATTTTGTTTATGTTGGATGTGATAAACAAAGCAATCAAAGATATAATAACCGACACAAGAAATCACTATAACCATATAAACAATCAAATTACAGAACTTATGAAAGTGATTGAAAGTTATCCACAATCTGCAACAGAACTTATGCAAAAACTAAATCTGAAATCTCGCGTTGGTTTTAGAAAAAATTACTTGCAACCAGCCTTAGACGCTGGACTAATCGGCATGACCGAACCCGACAAACCAACCAGCAAAAACCAAAAGTATTTTAGAATTTGATTTTTATAGAATTTTAAATAAAAAATGTGTTTTTATATAAAAATCAAAAATTTTATGTTATAATTACATTGATTAAATATAAGAAAATTTTGGAGATAAAGGAGTATTTATGTCAAGGGGGATCATTTATGTTTGTTCTACTGCAGTTGAAGGTTTGATTAAGATTGGACGGACAAACGATTTTCAGAAGAGGATGAAATTTTTAGAAGATAATGGTTATAAAAATGTTACGGGATTAAAAAGACAATTTGCTATTGAAGTTGACAATCATGAAGATATCGAACAGCTTTTAGATGATTTATTTGCAAAAAGTAGAGTAGGAGATAGCGAATTATTCTCATTAGATTTGAATAAAATTATTCAATTATTGTCATCTTTTTCTGGAAAACAAGTTTACCCGACAGATGAAACAAAACAAGAAGTTTTTAATAAGGCGACTGAAATTGTTTACAGCAAAATGATACCAGAGGGGGAATATTATTTATCTAGAAAGATAAAAGAAATAAATCAAACAGTAAAAGCTCAGATGGCCGTCGAAAACGGTAAGTTTATTCTTAAAAAGGGTTCAAGTATTGCGCCATATAAAGCACATATTTCAGCTTCTTGGATGATTACGAGGAAAAAGATTAAATTAGACAACAATAGTGTTTTGTTGGAGGATGTTGAATGCTCTTCACCATCGATGGCGGCTGCATTGGTCGTAGGACGATCAGCAAATGGCTGGAAAAGTTGGAAAAATAAAAATAATCAACTTATAGATATTTATCGTCGAAACGATATTGATGAATAGATCAACCAAATTAGGGAGAAATGATGGAACAAAAAGTCGATATTAAAGAGAATTACATTTATGAGCTTGATGATAAATTGTTAGAGATTTT
>CALUUL010000139.1 GCA_944323945.1 Candidatus Gastranaerophilales bacterium | reverse complement strand
TATACAATATCTTTAGCTTGATATCCCTTAGGTGTTTTCTCTTTCGTAAACTTTACACGTGTTCCAACTTTGGGTTGAGGCATATTAGCTAATTGACTTATATGAAAAAAATATCTTTCAGTATCTGTTTGAACACTTATAAAACCGAACCCTCTTTCTGTATTATATTGAGATATTACTCCTTCACACTGTTTGTCTTCACATAGAGCAAAATTATTTGTTACCTGAATTATTTTATCTATAAGTTCAATAGCTTCTGGCAAATCTAAATTATAGTCTTTTTGTTTTTGAGTTCTTGCTTTCTGTAAATAATCGTACGCCTCACGATACATCGCTTTTTCATAGCAAACTTTCCCATATAAAAGCGTATTTTTATAATTTCTTTTATCTTTAATCAAAGCTATTTTCGCATATCTTAAGGCTTCATCTATATTGTTAAGCGACAAAAAGTTATTAGCTAATCTTTGATAAAGGTAATCTTTTTCCCGAAATTTTAAGAGAGTGAATAATACTTCGTTAGACTTTTCAATTTGACCACTATCAGCGTATATTTGACTTTTTAACTCAAGTATATAATATGAAACTTTGCCTTTTGACGGCAGTTGTTCCAATGCTTTTGAATAATCTTTTTTGCAGTAATAAGCTTTCGCTAATTGATATCGAACATCTGTATCTTCTTTAAGTGATAAAGAACATTCTAAATAACTAATAGACAAGTCAATATATTTACTAGAACCAACAAGAATTTTACCATGTAATGCGCAAATATCAGCATAAGTAGAGCGATTCTTTTCTTGTTCATCAATACTTAAATTTTTGTATATCTCGTGTGCGGATTTTAAATGACTTATCGCTTTCCAAAAAACATCTTTTGACCATTGACGCTCATTGCCAGCCAACTGTATGTATGCATATGAAACACGATATTTTACTTTTAAATAGTTTGGATACACAGTCAAAGCTTCTTCAAAATAAATTATTGCATTTTTATAATCTTTTTGAGCGTAATATTGATACCCTTTAGAATACAACCATTTTGCATTATTAGGTTGGTCACTTAAAAGTTCATCATAGATTACAATAGCTTCACAATATTTTTCTTGTCTAGAATAACTCCAAGCAAGACATTCTTTTATATCCTGCTGTAGAGGTTTTTGTAATGTATTAACGTAATTCTCAACACCAACCCAATCGTTCTTGTCCAATAATAATTGTAAATCTTTAGGGTACATTAAATGTTACCCCCACTTAAAATAAAATTCTTCTGTTCTTCTAATAAAATAGAGTAATGCAACAAACGTTGTTCATTTCTTAAGAAATCAGAAATGAACTTATATAACGTTTCATCTATCTGTTTTTTATCAATGTGTTGAATTGATGACAAATCAAACGTCCCATTTACAAATTTTAAACTTAAAAATCTGTTACTAGAATCACCTGTCTGTAAAAGTTGATCAAAAAGTACACTTTGACCGTTTTCTAAATATATATTTTTATTTATCTCGTCAAGTAAAAATAGCGGACTATCCGTTGAGATACTAAAAATAACATACTTAATTTTGGGATTATTCGATTTGTTAATTATAATATCTTTCATAATTTATACTATGTAATTATCATTAATTACTTGCAATGTACTTCTTATAATACTATCCGCTTCACTTTTTGTATTTAATAATCTTGTATTCGTATCAACACCTTGAAAAACATAGCCGAAATGACATAGGGTGTGTCTATTATTGAAGTAATGATTATAGCAATTCTCTATTTTTATAACATCCTGAGAAGGAACACTAGTTTTAAAACCTTGCTGTAAAACGTAAATCCCCGAGCTCTTAGCAAACATATTGAAACCATTTTGTGGAATTGGTATGTTATACTTGCTCAAATTAAATTTAATTACACCCTCTAATGCTCTTAACGCGGCTAAAGTGTATTTTGAAAACTCAATATCATTATAGCCCTTTGCCTCCAAATCTACAACAGCTTGATTAAGTAATTTTCCAATATTTTGAGGCAAGGCAATATTTTTTAATTTAGGACAATACTTTATTAGAGACGACTTTAGCTCGTCTTTATTTATTGTCTTACCATAAGCGTCTCTTAAAATCTTAATAAAATCCGTACAATCTAATCTTTCAATTATACTAGTAGTTATGAGCTGAAACAGATTTGACTTCTTTCCTTGTACTAATAATTTTATATTGTTAAATACAGAAAGATTAACTCTATCATTCTTTAATGCAACAATATATGTGCATTTATTTGAGGTTGTGGTAACCGTATAATCTAACTCAGGACATTCATTTTTAAGTTCTTCAATAATGCAAAATATATTGTCTTTTGAAATGTTGTTTATAATGTAACCATTGTTTCCGTTCGTATCTTTTAAAATTTTATTGTCATTAACTGATGCTTTTGCTAACGCATCAACTCGATCATTATATTTATTATTGGAATGCCCAGCAACTTTAACAAATTCAATAATTAATATTTCTTTTTTATCATTGATAAAGCTTTTATAAAATCTAGAGATAGGTTGATTAGCATTCCATTCACCAGTAGCCCACTTACTTATTCCCTCATAGTCATGAAAAATTACAATCGCTTCAAAGTCATTTTTCCACGCCCAGTCGATAGCATTAATAGCACCTAAAACTTCACCAGTAATATTTCTTAAGTCAACATATTCTACATTTGTTCCTTTACCACTTAACTCAATAGGAGCAGATAACGTAGGCGTTATTATATGAACGCCAAAACCATAAGTTGACTTTTCTTCGTTAAAACTGCCGTCAACAAAAGCCACAACTTTTCCTTGTGAAAGTAATGGAGCTATTTGCTTTTCAAAAACAATATCCACATCATCAAGATAAGCTTTAGCTTCTTCCTCTGTTGCAAAGGATTTAAAATCAGGAGAAGAAAAACCTTTGGTTGCAGCTTGACATTCTTCCCATGTATAAAATATGCCAGTTTGATTTCCTTTTTTGACTGCATATATTTTTTGTTTTTTTGCCATTTTTCCCTTTCTCCTCATTGTTAGAATTGTATATTATATAAAAAATGTCATTAAAAGTCAAGTACTTTTGCTCTTTAAGAAAGATTACCCTGTTTAAACATATTTATGTTTGACGAATTAAAATTACTATATTTTAACTAGTGAAGCCATATAATAATTTCTATAAATGTATTACAGCAACAAGATAACTTATTTTTGGATTTAGGTTCTAAATTGCTTCAGAACTCTACTTAATTCATGATATTACTGTACAGGTAAATACTTTATTGGGTTTCTGTCAATTCTTATCCGTTTTTCACAAAATAGCTACTCCCTCCCTTATTTTTCATTAATGCTCAATCACAAATTGGTTTAATATCATTATATCACACTCATATTTGATTTTCAATGGAGCTGTGTAGATTTTGCTCTTAAAATAAACATTTTTTATGATATAATTCTTCTGCTAAATAAAATCTAGACTGAGGTTATGTTATGAAAAGACACACAAGAGAAACAAAATCTTGTATCATTACTCGCTGCACCTCGGGTGAAACAGTGCCGGCAGTTTCAAAGAGCACAGGAATCCCACGTAGTACGATCTATCATTGGATTAAGAATCCTCCACTATCTAAAAAAGAAGAAACGGCAAAAACAATTCGCATTCTCGA
>CALUUL010000138.1 GCA_944323945.1 Candidatus Gastranaerophilales bacterium | reverse complement strand
GAAAATGATTGTGTAACACGAGCAATAGCATTAGCAAGTGATTTGCCTTATGATGAGATTGCTAACAAATTATGGCTTACTGCCGACCTATACAACTGTGATAGGCTTTGTAAGTTCTGCTATTCAAATTTCATCACACATGTATTAAAATACAAAGAAGTTAATTGCGATGATATGACAGTTGAAGAATTTGCCAACAAACACCCTTATGGCACTTATCTTATTCGGATTCCGTCACATTTAACAGTTATAAAAAATGGTGTGTTATATGATATTTGGGATTGCAGACACGAACTTTGCGACACAGTTTGGAAGAGAGTAGATTAAATTCTATTCTCTTTTTTTTATTAAAAAATATTAAAAAAGTATAAAAAATATTAAAAAATTGTTTGACATTGCAAGTATAATATGTTAAAATACGCATAGGAGGTAAGAAATGGATAGCAAAGAATTAAGTCGAAAAATTATTGAATATCGAGCAAAACATAACCTATCACAAGTTAAATTTGCTAAATTATGTAATATTTCAACTCAAACTGCTTGTAATGTTGAGAACGGTGTTCAAGTTCCTGGCAAACTAACACTTCAAAAGATACTCAATGTTATAGGAGAATGACTATGGACAAAGAGCAAGAATTAAAACTCAAAAAAGAAATAGTTATTGGTATGATTGAGTTATGGTGTGGTTTGCTTGAAAAGATTGATAAAGAACTAAAACGGGAAAGAATGAAAAAACTTTTAAAAGAAATTAAGGAGAGAATGTATGAAAGTAACGAAAAGTAATTATTATTCAAAAGCAATTGACAATGAATATATGTCATATTCACAGTTTAAACTATTTGATGAATGTCCAGCAAAAGCAATGGCAATATTAAAAGGCGAATACAAGCAAGAAGAAACTGATAGTATGCTTGTTGGAAGTTATGTTGACGCTTGGCTGGATGGGGAAATTGTAAAGTTCCAAGAAAGGCATCCTGAAATATTTAACAGTAGGACAGGAGAACTAAAAGCAAGTTTTAAGCAAGCACAAGACTTATGTGATTTAATAGCAAAAGACGAATACTTAATGAAACAATTAAAAGGCAAAAGACAAGTTATTATTACAGGTTCTATTGCTGGTGTTAAGTTTAAAGGCAAAATTGATAGTTTATTGGCTGACAAGATTGTAGATGGTAAGGTTCTCAAAGACTGTGAAGATATTTGGAAAGATGGACAAAAACAACCATTTTACAAAGCAAACGGATATGACTGGCAGGCTATAATATATAAGACATTATATAAACAGCAGACTGGAAAGGATTTGCCTTTTAGACTAGCAGTAATAACGAAAGAGAAATCACCTGATAAAAGAATTTTTGAATTTAAAGACGAAACTCTTAACGATGCCTTACAAGAAATCATTTGTAAAGCACCTATATATCAGCAAATGAAAAATGGCGAAATAGAGCCTTATAGGTGTGAATGTTGTGATTATTGCAAAGCAACAAAAAAATTATCAAAAAACAATATTGAATACCTATAAAATATTTGACTTTTATTTCTATATTTGCTATTATAATAATGTGATTAAATTCAGGTCGAGGGGATTTAATCAACTCACTAATTTAATCACTATTGATAGCATTTATAGAAAGGCTCTCGACCAGCCGAGTATATAAGTGCTATTTTTATTAAAAGGGCATATATGGATAATTCATATAAAATATATAAGCATACATTCCCAAATGGTAAGATGTATATCGGTATGACTTTTCAAGAGGTTAAGTATAGATGGCGAGGAGGTGCTGGATATAATAATCAACCTGTTATGAAGAGAGCAATTAAAAAGTATGGTTGGAACAATATACAACATGAAATTTTATTTGAAAACTTAACAAAAGAAGAAGCCGAGAACATAGAACGGAAACTTATAAAAGAACAAAAAACCAATAATAAAAAATATGGTTATAATTTAGATAATGGCGGAAAACACGCAGGCAGAATGTCAAAAGAAAGTATTGAAAAGATGAGAAATTCATTAAAAAATAGTCCTTATAATTGGAAAGGCAGACACCATACAGAAGAAGCAAAGCAAAAACTAAGAGCAAAAAGATTAGGTGCATTGAATGGAATGTATGGGAAACACTATACCGAAGAAGAAAGAATAAAACGCTCTATTGCTGTAAGAGAAGGTAAAGCAAAAATAACAACAAATGTTGCTATGTGCGATATGAATAACAATATTTTACAAATATTCAGTGGAGTAAATGAAACAGCAAGACAAACAAAAATATCTCCTATGGTTATATCAAAATGTTGTAGAGGACATCAAAAACATAAGTGTAGGAAAGGATATAAATTTTATTTATATGTAAACAGTGAAATAGTTATGAATTAAAAAGGAGAGTAAGTAATTATGGAAAAATTAACAGCTTGGCAATCAACAAGAGATGTCAATTTTGTAGGAAGTTATGATTTAATAGTTGGAGTTGATGACAATAACCAACCTATCTATAAAGATAGAATTGTTACGATTGATTATGTAAATGCAAGAGAAGAAGTTATGGATGCACAAACTAACAAGAAAGTCGAAAAGACTGTGGCTCATTTCAAAGACAAAGATGTCAAACCTATGATTTTGAATACCACAAACAAGAAAGGCATAGAAACAGCAACAGGCACTATATTTCTTGAAAAGTGGGCTGGTAAACAAGTCTTACTGACAGTGGAACAGGTTAAGGCTTTTGGTAAGGTTCAACCTGCACTTCGAATTAAACCTGTGCCAAAAAGATTGTGTGATGTTTGTGGAAAGGTTATAAGTGAAGAAATCTATCAGGGTTCAATGCAAAAATATGGTAAGGCATTATGCTCAAAAGAATGTTTAGAAAAGGCAGGTGTATAATATGACTATATTTTGGGTAATTTTTATAGTTTGCGTAGTAGCAATAGTTCCATTTGTTGTTTATCAAATTAAAGAAGGTGAATTAAATGGTGCTTTATTTGGTGTTGCTATATTTGGCGTGATTGCACTTGTATTCTTAATAATTGCAATCGCACAACCTATATCAATAAGACAAGAAGAAATAAGACAAGACAAAGAACGAGAACAAATAGTTTATCAAATTGAAAATTTAACAGAAGAAAGTGATAAAATTAAACTCAATGAATGGATTTTAACATATAATGATTGGGTAAATGATATCAATACAAGTAAAGAAGTCTATGGTTGGTTTAGTTGGTATCGTGATTTTGATATGATTGAACACACAATAATAGATTTGGTTTAAGGAGTAAAACAATGGTAAATCATTTTACATTACAATGCAGGCTCACAAAAGATGTAGAATATGGCACAACAAATAGTGGTGTTTCTTATGCAAATTTTAGTGTTGCTTGGAATGAAAAATACAATGAAAACGAACAACAACTTTTTATAAATTGCAGGGCTTGGCGAGGAACTGCTGACTTGCTAAACAAATACTTTAAGAAAGGTGATGAATTTGTTATTGAAGGCAAACTTGTAACTGAAACATACGAAAAAGACGGACAAAACAAATCTTCAACTCGTATGGTGGTTGATAAAGTTCACTTTACTTATGGCAAGAAAAATAATGATGGGCAAGGGCAAGAACAAAAACAAGAATTGACACCTGTTGATGATGAAACAATGGATAATCTGCCTTTCTGATGATAA
>CALUUL010000137.1 GCA_944323945.1 Candidatus Gastranaerophilales bacterium | reverse complement strand
ATTTGCGAAAATATCATAAAAATTTAATAAAATTCAGTAAAAAAGACCATCTATCGTTAGAATAGGTGGTCTTTTTGATTTAGCATGAAATTCCAAAAGCATTATCTATTACTGCATAAATTTTTTCACTGACATCAGTTCCTAAATTATCAGTAATAATATCATTAAATATCTGATAGCTACAAGCTTGCTTATGCTTAAAGAAATAAAATATGTATTTTGATACTAAATCTGCTAGGCAATAGGAAGTTATTATGCAAGTATTTGTATTTTTAATATCTAGTACTGCACTTGGTCTATAACTTGGTGTAACTATGATTGTATATTTTGCATGATATTTATCTCTATGAATTCTTAATCTTCCATCGTTAATTTGTCCTAGTTTTTTATTAGTTGATTTAGCATCTGCAACAAATCTTAAATTTTCCAATTCAAAATATGCCAATGTGTCTGGTTCTCCCGGTCCACTAATATCTTCAGCATCAACATCATCAAATAAATTAAATGTTTTTGTAATAAACTTTTCAAATTTACTCCATTCATGACTATTTGCCGAACATTGTTTTAGCATTTCTGGTATTTGTAAGAATTCTGTATACTTTTCATCATTTTCTTCAATTTCTTTAAACAAAATAGGATTTACATAATTATAGACATCTCTAATCCAATCATCTTTTAATCCAATAATTTCTTTCACATTGTCAAATGGGGTCATTTCATTAAGACACATTTTAATAAATTGAATGTAATCCTTATGTATTAAGTATGTTCTTTCAATTATGTTTGTTGGTTTTACTCTTTTAGGTGATTTTAAAACACCAAATTGTTTTTTTTGACAAATAACTATACCTAAATTTTCCAAGATGTTAAATAAATAATTACAATTCACATAATTAATAATGAACCAAGAAGAAGATTTAGAAAGTTCAGCAAGTTTGTTTTCATCGGATAATTGGCGAAAACTATTTATTTCATTATAAATTTCTTTATATTTTGATTTGTCAAAAGTTGACAATTTGTAAAGAATATAAGCTATTTCGATATTTGTTAATTTAAAATTTAGGTTATTGTCAAGTAAATATTCAAATAGTATTCTAATTGGATACACATTTATATCTCTTACATTTTTATTTGGGTGAGGAAATTGCAAGTTAAATAGCATCGCAATAAAAATTTTATTTCTTTTAATTAAATCGTTTTGGTATTTTAACAACAATTCTCCATAAGTGCTTAAATGTAATTTATGATTTGTAGTTTCATATATTCCACCATAAAATCTTACTTCATCTATTTTATGATTTGCAGTAGATTGGTCAAAAACATTATTTAATACAGTTTGCGGATTATATAGATTTTTATTTCTTAACAATCTTAAAAGATTTTGTTGTAGTGAAAAGTCTTTAATTTTACCATTCATATCTTCAAATATTTTTAGAGTTGCAAAGAATTGATTAATATCGCATGAGTGTTGAGGAAATAACCACATAATTTTACCCCCTATTTTCCACTATTTTTTTTATAAGTAAAGGTGGAACACCTTCTCCAATTACTTTTCTAATCAGGTTCTCATTCGCCCATTTTGGAATATCCCAATCCAGTGGAAGAGTAAATAATTTTAAGAGTTCACATATCGTTAAAACTCTAGCATCTGAATAAGTTCCATCTGGTAAACACCTGCCGGGGTGAACATTACATTGAGAAGAAATACTTCCATTTGCCATAGTTATTGTAGGTGCCGGTTCGTCCCATTTCATTCTTTTATATGTTGTATCATATCCAGATACTTTTTCGCCATTTGCTTTTTTAGGATAATAAATTTTATTTTCAAACGCAGAATGTCCTGTAGGTGTATGCATCATAATTTCTACATGTCGCCAAGTATGAGTAGGTGGGAAATGCCATTTGTTAAATTTTTTAGCTTCTATTAACTTATTTTCAAAATTAGGGAATTTTACCATGAGCTCAGTTTCTCTTAAACAAGGGTCAAGTGACGGGAAGTCCCCGATTGCTTCTCTTACAGTTACTCTTTTTTTATCTTTTGTAGGATATTCCCATTTTGAATTTTTAGACATAAGAATAATTGCTCTTTTCCTATGTTGTGGAACGGAATAATCTTCAGCAAGCACTGTTTTGTTTTTGTTTATATTATAAATATGAGAATATTTTAAATTAATAAATTCATTAATGGTTATAATTTTGCCACCATATTCCATTTTGTAATTTAATAATTGTGGAACATTTTCAATTAGAACATATTGAGGAGATAATTCATCAATCATTTTAAATACTTGAAAAATTAAGAGATTACGAGTGTCAGAATAATCTCTTTTCCCAGCAACACTCATTCCTTGACAAGGCGGTGTGGCTATTAAAAATTGACAATCATTTTCTCTTGCACTTTTTAAAATTTCATCAAATTTTTCGTATATATCTCCACATATCATATTGCAATCAGGATATAGGTGTTTATAAAAATTTGCTCTTTCTTCAACCAGTTCATTTGCAACTTTAATATTAATTCCTATATCTGATAGATAAGTTTCTGCGATTCCAACATTAGAAAACAATGACAATCCATTAATGACTTTATGTTTACCTTGTAAAAACATAGATTTAAATATTTCTTCTAAGACGTTGACAACAATTGCATTGCCACAAAAATGATAAACATTTCCACTTGTAAATTCATTATTTGCTTGCATTTTGTAATAGTCGGAATCTGAATATCCCATCAGTCTCCAAGATTCTAGAGGAGTAATATTTCTCATAAATAATTTATTGTTTTTTCTAGTAACAAATTTAATTCCACATCTTCCAGCTCTTTGAGTTGAGGATACATTTCCAACTAAAATGCCATTCATTTTCCAGTCTCTATCATCAAGATATTTAATTTCATCTTCATTTATTTGTGATAATAGCTCTGAGTAATTACATGGTTTATCTATTGCAACAGTATTATCATAAACATCGTAAAGAGAGCAATTTTTATCATTTCTTTCTGGTATATGATAATCAAAGTCGCAATTTAAGATAGATACCATAAAACATCGAATTCTTCTCTGTGAGACACCAAAATTTTGACTATCCAACAATTTCCAAAAATTTTTATATCCTAAGTTCTCTAAATAATTACACCATTTTTTAAAGTTATCCAAATTGTTTTTAGTTACAATGTTTTTTACATTTTCCATTAAAAGAAATTTAGGTCTTTTTTCTTTTATTATTTTCCCACAATCCCACAAAAGAGAACTACGCGTTCCGCTATTTTCATCAAAACCTTTAAGCTTTCCAATTGAAGATATATCTTGACAAGGAAACGAATATGTTAATAAATCATGTTCTGGAATCTTGTTTATATCAATTTTTGAAATGTCGCCCAGATTTTTACTTGCAATGCATGCATTATAAATTTTAACGATTTCATCATTAGAAATTTTATCTATTTTATCTTGACTGAATATATTTATATCAACAAGATAATTTTTCATTTCTACAATTGGTATTGTTTGATTATTTGTTTTATAGTCCTTGCAGTGAATATTGCTGTATGCCTTTATAGCCAAAGGGTCAATTTCCGATGTCGCAATAATCTCATAATCTAATCCAATATTTCGCAATGCCATATTTTGTGAGCCAATTCCCGAGAAAGTTTCAAATACACGAATTTTTTTAGTGGTCATCTTATCTCCTAATTTGACCACCTACTTTTGCA
>CALUUL010000136.1 GCA_944323945.1 Candidatus Gastranaerophilales bacterium | reverse complement strand
ATCAGCAGACATTGATGATGTTATTACTAACTTTCTAGGAGGACTTATAGGATATGCAATATTTTATGGATGTAATAAACTTTTTATAAAAAAGAATTTTTGGAATAAATTTTTAAAAATTGAAGAATAATAGTCAAAATTAAAATTACAATAAAGAAAATTTATCAATATTAAATTATAAAGACCATTCATATCGAATGGTCTTTAATCATCTATATTATCGAACTTAAATAAGGCAGAATTATAAAATTCTTTAATATCAATTTTTAGTGTTCGACATATTTTAAATATTAAATGAGAACTAGGGTTTTCAACTTTATTTGAAAGTAAAGCCCTTAATGTTGATGGTGGAATTGCAGACATTTCTGCCAGTCTATTAGGAGTATAGTTATATTGTTTACACAAATCTAAAATTCTGCTACTTACAGCTTCTTTAAATAACATTACTAACACCTCCTACAACATATAAATTTTAACAAAATTAGACTTAAAATATACGCCGAAATCGGTTGACTTTTTAAAAGTATAATGGTATAATGCCTTTCGTATTAAGATATATATTGTTAAGATATAAATTAAAGAAATGAAAGACATCTAAAAGCAGTACATTAGAGTTATTTTTGTACTGTTTTTATTTTTAGAAAGGACTGTAAAAAAATGGTAGTAAAGGAGAATATAATAGAAGATTTAGACAAATATTATGTATTATATAAATATGATATAAAGGGTATCTTTGAGTCATTGTATAATTATCCAAATGTTTTAGAAAAGATAAACCATTACAATAGAGAAGAAATAAAGAACTTAATAAAATTTTTTGATTCACTTATATTTATAATTGATTATAATTTTTTTGGTAGAAAGGGGTTATTATTTGCTTTTGAAAATTATGACTATTATGCAACACCATTATTTCAAAGAATACAAACTGTTATTATGTTATTAGAAAATGAAATAATTGACATAGATGAAGTAATTAAAAACAAAGCACTTACCGAAAAAGAAATGATTTATGAAAAGGATTTACCATTGATACATAATATCAACGATAGTGAGGCGATAAGTAAGAGGATACCTGCAATACCAGAATTATATGAATGTTGTGAAAAAGCATTAAGTGAAGTATGTTATAGAAACTTACAAAAGTTGGTAAATAAACACTTATTTGATTTCAAAAAAGACTGTTATAAAATAATGAAAGCAATTTATAAAATGGATAATGATACACAAAAAAAAGAACTATTATACATTTTAGTTAATAGTCCTCTTAATCATAAAGATTTATTACTATCCGATCCATTTTTACAAAGTTATAGCTTTGAAGATATAAGGTATGGAGAAGAATGGAAAAATATTTATGACATACTGAAAGAAATAGTATTATAAATTATTTATACATATCAACTCTTGGTGGTAGTTTTTTAGCAAGTTTTGCAGTTTCTTCATTGAATAAATCGGCAGGTTTTATTCCAAGAGATTCTGCAATAGAATCTATATTTTTACAAGTCAGATTTGCGTCACCGGTTTCAATAGTGCTGATATAAGCGATTTTGAACTTTGTTTTATTAGCATACTGTTCTTGTGTTAAGCGTTGTTGGTATCTATAATACTTTGTATTAAGACCAACTAATTCCATAGATTTCAATACTAGACACCTCCAATCTTTTTTTAGTATAAGTTGTTAAGATATAACTTATCCATATATAAATTATAAAGATATAGGTGTTATAACTTAATACCACTAAAACTTATTAAGATATAAATGAAAAAAAGAATTAAAAAGAAAGGAAAATAAGTATGAATACTTTATTAAGAGAATTTGAAAATATGCTTGATACAGAAGCAAAAAAAATAGTAAATGAAATGATAAATATGTATTATAAAAAGGTAATAGTCAACAAAACATATTCGCAAATAGTAAGGTCATTAGTACCAAAAGAATTGGAATATTATACTGTTGCTATTGAGTTAAGAACATATCATTTCTTGCCAACAGAGTTTTATCCAGACTTCAATAGTGAATATACTTTATGTAAGAAAGAAGAATATGTTGAAGATCATCTATTAAAATATTGTGAGTATTGCAAAGAAAACAATGACAAAGACCATTCAAAGGTGGCTCACATAATAGCAAAAAGGCTAGTGCAATATTTAAAAGAAAATCCAGATAGCAAAAAGAATTTATTAGAATTAGTAGCAATATGGACACAGGAACTGTTACCAAAACATAATGATAGTGTAGATGTAGAAACAATAATGTTATTTTTACAAACTGAAATAGAAGATTTAGGTTACCAAGTTATAGAAATAAACCCACTAATAATTGAAAAAATTATATAGTTATGTTAATAAAACTGCGATAAACATAGTCATAGTTTTATTTTTTTTTTACAAAATTTTATTTACTTCCAAACTTCGACAAATTTTGCGAGTATTATGTCGTATAATGTGAGCAATAGCATTGCCTTATGCTATGTAATATTGAAAGAAGGTAAAGTGGTAGTAGTGAAATAAATAGATTTTTAATTAAAAATTAGGTAGTATGTAGTATTTTTCTATTTAGGTAGACTTCTTTATTACTGGCTAATTTAATTTTGAAAAATTAAACATACAAAGAGTTTAGTAGTGTTTTTAACTTTATGTGTAATTAAAAGGCAATAGCATTCAAATTATGGAGGTTTGTTGCCTATGTACGAAGAAAGACACTACACTCCAAAATGGAAAAATAATGTATATAAAGAAAAGGTCAGATTCACCAAACAAGGTGAGTTTGACCTTTTTTTTGTTGTTTTTAAAGTAGGGACAGGCTGTCGTGATCCTCCTCTTATCAATTTGTTTTTAAAAAATTCAAATTGATAGGAGGAAAGAAAAATGGCAAATCGCCCAAAAAGAAGAAAAAGTAAGGATAACCCTTATACATTAAATTATTGTGAAGAAAGAAATGTTTATACCGTTTCATTTAAAGATGGTAAAGGTATATTGCAAAATATAGAAGTTAGTGAAGAAATATATAAAACTTTTGATAAGTTTGAACTTGATGATATTAAGGAATTGAATGAATATGATCGTCATATAGAACATTCTGAAATATATGAAAATAATTTAAACAATAGAGCAATGGACAAGCCTTTGAGTGTAGATGACGAAGTAGTCAGAAAGATATTAACTGAAGAATTAAAAAATGCTATTCAAGAATTACCAGAAACACAAAAGAGGCGATTAGAAAAATATTATTTTGGAAATATGACTTTTGAAGAAATTGCACAAGAAGAAAACTGTACGAAAATGGCAGTAAAGTTTAGTGTTGATATAGCAGTAGAAAAGATTTCTAAAAAATTAAAATTTTAGACTATACAAAATTTATTTAAGTGAGGAAACAGGTGAGAGGGTAAGTTATCCCTTTCACCTGTTCTCCTTTTCAGTGGGGGCAGGGCGTTCTTTGAAAATTTGATATTCATTTCATCAAATACGTTCCTGTTGTTATTCCGAGAGGATAAGCACGTTAATAAGTACGCCAAGACCTTTTATAGATATAAAAGCGAGCGAGAAATACTTGATTATAAAATTAGGTTGCTCCTAATATTGCCAAGACAGACAACAGGGTTAAAGATACTCCTGCCTAGCCACAGACTCACGCAATGGGGGCAGTCTTGAGCGATCCTCAAGAGGGTGGAATTCCCGTGAGATTGATTAGCAGTCAATCGTTTGATGATTTCCCGTAGGCTGAGGGGTTTCGAGGAGAAATATCAGTTATAAAAACAAAATAAA
>CALUUL010000135.1 GCA_944323945.1 Candidatus Gastranaerophilales bacterium | reverse complement strand
GTTTCAGGTAAAAGATTTGCTTTTAAAAGCAAGTAATCTTCTAAACCTTTAATTACTTCATCTCTAAATCCCATTAAGAAAGTTCCAAGACTTTCAGTCAAGTTTTGATTTAATTCGTTCATATTTATCCTTTTTATATCCTATATTACATTTATCGACAAATATATCTATATCTTTAATAAACAAAAAAAGAAGTAAATATTTCTTTACAAAAAAGACATAAAATCACTACAGTAAATGGTGTATTTAATTCAAATATAAATTAAAAGTTTAGATATTATTTACACCAAAAGAACGATATTTAAATAAGCCAAATGTGATAACCTAAATGTACAAAAGTAAAGAAAAAAATAGAAAGGATAATTATGCAAATCGGAAAGCTCAGTTTACATACAACAAAAGCAGCTCAACGTACAACTGCAAACCCAAATGCGCAAACAAATAAATTAAGTACAAATCCATTTGGTGTAAGCTTCAAAGGAAATGTTATACAAGCAGATGTTTTTGAAAGTACAAATAAATCATCAACAAATATTGCAGAAAGAGGAAAGCTATTTGCAAGTGCTGTTGTAAGCGGAATTAACAATTTTAATGAATCCTTCAAATCAAGAATGAATGCAATTGTTTCTTTTGGTAAACAAGTAACAAAAAATGTATTCGATACAGTTGAAAGAATCGGTAATACAGAAATCACTTTTGACATGACAGGTATTAAAAACAGACTTTTCCCTGACAGAGAATATTCTGTAAAAAATCTAACAAACAAATCAGTTGACGAATTAAAAACGATGTGGACAGATTTAACACCTACAGAAGCATAAATTAAAAGAGATAAGGGGAGAAGAAAAATGGATAATAATAAAAAAATCAGAAATATTATACAAGCATTAGGCGAACATAAAGATAGCCAAGACGCTATTAATTTGCTAACTGAACTTGGAACAAATTCTCCTGATGATGAAATCAGAGAATTAACAGCACAAACTTTAATAAGAAAAAATACACATGAGTCTTTAAGAGTTGTTCTTATTTCTAAAGGAAAAGGAATAAATGACTTAAGTGCAAGAGTTGCTATGGCTTCTATCAATGAACTTTTATCATTAAAAGACAAATCAGAAGCAATAAAAATTCTTGATGATACAATTAAAATGCATTCTGAAGAAGATGTTAGAAATACAGCTCGTTCAGTACGTGCATTAATGACTTTCTCCTCATAAACAGATATCCGATAGGGATTTTTCATATACAAAGCTCCATATTAATGGAGCTTTTTTAAATATTTAAATATTTTTTGTTATAGAATTAAATAGGTAAGAAAACTAAAGGAATAAAAATGAAGACATATAATATAGCATTACTGGCTGGAGACGGTACTGGAAAAGAAGTTACAGATGAAGCAGTAAAAATATTAGAAGCTATCGGAGAAAAATATTCAATTGAATTTAACTTCGAACCCGCATTAATTGGCGGATGTGCTTATGAAAAATATAAAACACCATTACCTGATACAACTCTTGATATTGCAAAAAAATCTGATGCTGTATTACTTGGTGCTGTAGGAGATTGGAAATATGACACTTTACCGCCCGAAGTAAGACCAGAAAGGGCCCTGCTTGGGATTAGAAAAGAATTAAATCTATTTGCAAATTTAAGACCTGCAACAGTTTATCCTGAACTAACATCTTTATCACCACTAAAAGAAGAATTTGTATCAGGAACAGATATTATGATAGTGAGGGAATTAACAGGAGATGTTTATTTCGGAACGCCAAAAGGCATTGAAACAAAAAATGGTGAAAAATTCGGTTTCAATAATATGTGTTACTATGAAAGTGAAATAAGAAGAATTGCTCATATAGCATTCAAAGTTGCAATGCAAAGAAATAAAAAATTATGTTCAGTTGATAAAGCAAATGTTCTTGATGTTTCAAGGTTATGGAGAGAAATTGTTGCAGATGTTTCTAAAGAATACCCTGAAGTAGAACTTTCAAATATGTATGTTGATAATGCGGCAATGCAAATAATAAGAAATCCAAAACAATTTGATGTTATATTAACCGGTAACATTTTTGGAGATATATTGTCAGATGAAGCTTCTATGCTGTCTGGTTCATTGGGACTACTTCCAAGTGCATCTTTGTCTGACACAAAGCTTGCAATGTATGAACCAATCCACGGCAGTGCCCCTGATTTAAAAGGACAAAACATAGTAAATCCTATCGCTACAATTTTATCAGCAGCAATGATGCTTAAATATTCATTTAAATTAGATGAAGAATATCAAGCAATAGAAACGGCTATAAGAAAGACACTTAAAGATGGCTATAGAACAAAAGATATATCTCAACAAGAAATGAATATAATTGGTACAGATAAAATGGGTGACATTATAAAAGATAATATACTTAACATTTAATAATACAATCGTGTTACTTTTTTAGAATTATTCAAACAAAATAAAACTATTCTATAGTGGAGTGAAAAACTATAAAAAATCCTTTATATTAAATATGTAGATTGGAACAAACGAACACTTTAATTCGGGGTTGCGAAAAAGTATTATTCATTAGTTCGGGAAATCTGTTTCAGTCTACACTTTTTTATGCGCATTTTCCTCGAAAAGAATAATGTTTTTTGATAAAAATATGTTAGAATATATAATAAAAATAATATAATTATAGATAGTTCACTTTTAGAGGTTAAGAAATGAAAAAAACATATAAAAAATTAATCATACTGGCTTTTGCCATATTTTTAATGTTTACAAACGGATACAATACAACTATAGATGCTGCAACTACAACACCTACAAAACCTCAGGCAGCTGCATACCTAAGTGTATCGCCTATAGATGTTGTTAATCATCCAAGCAAATATCTAAATAAAAATATTACATTTACAGCTGAATTTGTAGCATTTACATCACTAGGACTTGACTATAAACCTGCATTCAAGAATAGTTCTAAATATATAGGAATACTTATAAAAAGACCTGATGTTACAGATCATGTCATTCCATTATCAGAAATGAAAATTTTTATTTCACGTGAATTAGCTGAAAAAAATATTGATATTGAAGCTGGTGATAAAGTTAAAATAACAGGCAAGGTCTTTTCAAATGCACTTGGAGATCCGTGGATAGATGTTACAACATTTACAATGCTTACACATAAAAATAAATCTGCTAAAAAATAGTTAATTTTAATCAGGAGTTAGTTGTGAAGGATAATAAAAAAACATATTTAGCAATACACGGACACTTTTATCAACCGCCAAGGGAAAATCCTTGGCTTGAAACAATAGAAATACAAGATAGTGCAAACCCTTTCCATGATTGGAATGCAAGGATAAGTGCAGAATGTTATACGCCGAATTCAGTATCTAAAATCGTAACGCAAGAAAACAAGATTATGGATATTGTTAACAATTATTCTTATATAAGTTTCAATTTTGGTCCTACATTACTGTCTTGGATGGAACAATATTCTCCATATTCATATCAAAGAATAATAAAAGCAGATGTTGAAAGTATTCCGAAAAATAACGGCCACGGCAATGCAATAGCACAAGTATACAATCATATGATACTTCCGCTTGCCAATAGAAATGATAAATATACACAAATTTTATGGGGAATAAAAGATTTCCAATATCGATTTGGAAGAGCTCCTGAAGGTATGTGGTTGGCTGAAACAGCCTGCGACGATGCTACATTAGAAGCGCTTGTTGATTGCGGAATTAAATTTACTATACTATCCCCCTATCAAGCAAAAAGTATAAGAAAACTAAATTCAAAAGA
>CALUUL010000134.1 GCA_944323945.1 Candidatus Gastranaerophilales bacterium | reverse complement strand
GGAATTATGCCTCAAACAATAGAAGCTATAAACCACGCAAAAGCAGCAGAAGTACCAATTATTGTAGCTGTTAATAAAATAGATAAGCCAAGCGCAGATCCTGATAAAATTTTGCAACAACTTACAGAATATGGTTTAGTACCTGAAGAATGGGGCGGAGATACAATCTGTGTAAAAGTTAGTGCATTACAAGGAAAAGGTATTGATGAATTATTAGAATATATCCTTTTACTTGCAGAAGTTCAAAATTTACGTGCAAACAAACACGCATTAGCTTCAGGAGTAGTAATAGAAGCAAAACTTGATAAAGGGAAAGGACCTGTGGCAACATTGTTGGTTCAAAATGGAACACTGCACACAGGTGACTGCTTTGTAGTAGGTAACGTCTGCGGTAAAGTAAGAGCATTATTGTCAGATTCAGGAGAAAGAATAAAAGAAGCAGGACCATCAACTCCTGTTGAAATTTTAGGCTTAACAGAAGTTCCTCAAGCAGGTGATACATTTGAAGCTGTTGAAAATGAAAAAGTAATGAGAACCATTTGGGAAGAAAGAAAAGAAAAAGAAAGAATTTCCAAACTGGATAGCATGAAACCTGCACATATAAGAAATGAACATGTAGGCAATTCAGATGACAATATAAAGAGATTAAATCTAATTATTAAAGCAAATACCCACGGTGCTGCAGAAGCAGTATCTCAAGCAGTATCTCAGCTGGAATCAAAAGAAATCATTACAAAAATTGTACACGTAGGTGTAGGCGATATCTCAGAAGCGGACGTTATGCTTGCGAGCGCTAGTAATGCAATAATACTTGGTTTCACAGTAAAAGAAGATACAAATGCTCAAATAGCTGCTGAAAAAGAAAATGTTACAATCAAAAAATACAATATAATATACCAAGTTCTTGAAGATTTAGAACATACAATGTTGAATTTATTACAACCTGAAATAAAAGAAGTAGCTCTTGGTCAAGCAGAAGTAAGACAAGTGTTTACAGTTGGTAAAACAACAAAGATTGCTGGTTGCTATGTACTTGAAGGTAAAATTGTAAGAAATAAAACAGCAACAGTTGTAAGAAACGGAGTTGAAGTATTCAAAGGGCAAATCGATCAATTAAAGAGATTTAAAGATGATGTTAAAGAAGTTGCGCAAGGATTCGAATGCGGTATTTCTTTCGATAAATTCAACGATATAAAAGAAGGAGATATTATTAAAGTATCTACAACAGAAGAAATAGAAAGACAAGTTTTAGTATAGGTAAGGGTATTATGTCTTTAAGAAATGAACGTGTAAGAAAAACCTTAATGAAAGAAATAGCTGATATTATTCAAAGAGAGCTTAAAGATTCAAGAATACAAGGTGTCGTTTCAATAACAGATATTGAAATTGCACATGATAATTCATTTGCAAAAGTATACTACTCTGTATTGGCTTCAGAGGAAGAAAAAGTAAATACTATGAAAGCAATCACGGAAAATACTGCAAAAATAAGATATGAAGTAGGAAAAAGAATCCGTTTGAGACTTACTCCCGAGTTGAGATTTATACCTGATGATTCTTTAGAAAGAGGGGCTCACGTTACTGAACTTATAAATAAAATCTCAAGAGGCGAAATTTAGTTTGGATGTTTGGATTTATAAATATAAACAAACCATCAGGAATAACTTCACATAAAATTATTTCTATTTTACGTAAAATTACAGGAATAAAACAAATAGGGCATGCCGGCACACTGGATCCTTTAGCTTCAGGTGTTTTACCCGTAGCAATAGGAAAGGCTTCAAAGTTAATCAATTATTTAGAAGAAGATAAAGCATATCAAGTCGGAGTGTATTTAGGAAAAATATCTGACACATATGATACAGAAGGAACTGTAACAAATACTAATTACAGAAAAATAGAATTAGAAGAAATCCAATCTGTTCTAAATAAATTCAGAGGAACAATAAAACAAATCCCTCCTGCATATTCTGCAGTGCATTATAACGGGAAAAGACTATATGAATTAGCAAGAATTGGAAAAATTCCAAATGATATTCCTTCAAGAGAAATAACCATATACAAAAATGAATTGATTTCTTTTGACTATGATAATCAAATATTAGAACTAAATATAGAATGTTCAACGGGAACATATATCAGAACAATAGTAAATGATATAGGACAAGAGCTGAATTGTGGAGCAGTAATGTTCAAACTAATAAGAACGAAATCAGCAGGAATGGATTTGGCAGGCAGTTACACATTAACAGACAAAACAACAACTGAAGATATAGAAAGTCATCTTATAGAGCCTCTCAGTGTGCTTAAAATTAACACTTATGAAATTAATGAATATGAATATAATAAACTACTAAACGGAAATCAATTTAAGAATAGAAGAAATTTAAAGGATACAATCCTTTTAACAAAAGACAATAAAGTTGTGGCAATAGCAACAGGAAACGATAAAATAATTCAACCAAGGAAAGTTTTGTTATGAAAAAAATAATTTGCACTTTAATTTGTATACTAATTTCTTTAACGGCATATGGAAATAGCTGTAATGTGACTTGTCCATCTGAAACAATGAAAGTTATAGAAGATGAAAACGTTTTTCTTAAAGTAACAGGAATAAATTTCTTGACGAAAAAGATTGTAGAAACAGCAATTGAAAAAGAATTAAAAGATGAATTAAATTCAAAATTCAATGCCGACTTAGATATTTTTACATTAAAAAGACTTAAAAACGGAGAATTTAAAAACTTACTGTTAGCAAGTGATAATTTCAGATACAAGGCAATGAGTATTTCTAATTTTAAAGCAGAAACAATTTGTCCTTATAACCAAATAATCTATAAAAATAAAAAAGTATATTATCCAAATGATTTACCGTTTAAATTCAATGCAAATATAACAAATAATGATATAAAAAATATAATAAAATCAAAAGAATTTCAAAAGCAAATACAAAGAAGTGCCGTTAAAATTAACGGATTCACAACCTTAGAAGTACAAGAACCAATTGTAACTATTAATAATGGTCAATTAGAATTTTCAATACCGATAAGAACTTTTTTATCTAATGAACCGTTTATAATGAATCTAAAATCAAATATCGAAGTAGCAAACAATAAAATTATGTTAAAAGATACCACTTTTTCAACAAATAGTAATATAATTAACATAGATATTTTGGGTGGTATTATAAATCAAGTAAATCCTGTTGCATTCCAAATAAACAGTATAGATAGCAGATATTGCAAAATATACATTACAAGTGCAAAAATCCAAGGAAATATAATTAAAACAGAAGGTATATTTATAATAAATAAAAACTACGAAAGGTAAAATGAGTAATTTTTCTAAAATAGTTATAATACTTTTATTAACGCTTTCCTTCTTCTTTATAAAAGAAAAATGGGGGAATAATATCACTAATTTATTATCCTCAATTAATGGAATACCCAAAATAGAACTCCCATCAATCCAAAAAGAAGATAAGAAGAAAGAAGAAATAGTAAAAAAACCAACGGAAGTTCCAACAAAAAAAGAAGTAACAAACGATAAAGAAACTGTTTCAATATATTTCTTAGCACTTGATTCAAATGATAATGGAATATACAAGAAAGTACAAAGAGAAATTCCAATTGGTCAGAATAGGCTTGAATATGCAATAAACGAATTACTAAAAGGCCCAAATATAGTTGAAAAATCAACCGGTGCCTATAGTGAAATACCAAAAACAACGAAATTATTAAAGATTAAACAAAACGGAAATAAAATAATAATAGATTTTAGTTCTGATTTTCAATATGGCGGCGGAACAGATAGT
>CALUUL010000133.1 GCA_944323945.1 Candidatus Gastranaerophilales bacterium | reverse complement strand
ACTAGAAACTTTTACAGAATCAAATGTACCAATGTATGAGCATTTTGGCTTTAAAGTAAAAGAATTTTTTGAAACAGAAAATAAAGAATTAAAAGAATACAGAATGTTAAAAAAAATAAATGATAAAAAAATAAAAAATATCACTTTTGGAAAACTAACAGAAGAAGATATAAAAAATGTAGAAAGTAATGTAAATCAAATTACAAAAGACATTAACAATATTTTTAAAAATTAAAAGATCATTCATATACGAATGGTCTTTTAATCATCTAAATTATCTAATTTGAATAAGTCGGAATTATAGAAATCTTTAATTTCAATTTTTAGAGTTTTACAAATTTTATAAATAACGAATGAACTAGGATTCGCAACCTTTTCTGATACCATATCTTGTAAAGTAGTAGGGGGAATGCCTGACATTTCTGCCAATTTATTTGGTGTATATTTATATAATTCACATAACTCAAAAATTCTACGACTAATAGCCTGTCTAAATAGCATTTTCCTACCTCCAATCATCACATATAATTTTAACAAAATTGTTGTCAAATTATTTACGGATATCCGTTGACTTTTTGACGTCAAGGTGTTATAATTTTTTTGCATATTTAAGATATAGATTATTAAGATATATATAGAATACAAAAGACGACAATAGCAGTACATTAGAATTTTTTGTGTACTGCTTTTCTTTTGAGAAAGGAATGTAAAAAAATGGAACTAAATGAAAAAATCGAAAGTTATATTGATGAGTTTTATGTGTTATATAAATATGATGTAAAAAGTATTTTTAAATCTATGAATAAAGATATATCTACCAAAGAAAAAATGAAAAAATTAGATGATAAACAAATAAAGAATTTGATAAAGTTTTTTGATTCTTTTCTATTTATAATAGATTATAGTTTTTTAGATGGAAAAGGATTACTGTTTGCATTTGAAAATTATGATTATAATGCTACACCGTCATATAGACGAGTACATATTGTTACAACATTGCTTGAAAATGAAATAATCAATATAGAAGAAATTATGAATAATGAAAATCTTACTGATAAGCAGTTAATATATGAAATGGAATTACCAATGATCAAAAATATTGATGACAAAGAAGCAATATATAAAAGAGTGCCAATGATACCAGAGATTTATTCGTATTGTGAAAAGGCATTAAGTGAAATGTGCTATATAAATTTAAAAAAATTGACATTTACGCATTTATTTGATTTTCAAAAAGACTGTTTAAAGGTATTGAAAAAAGTAAATAAAATGGATAATGAAGAACAAAAAAAGGAACTATTATATTGCTTTGCTAATAGTTCCATAAGTAATAAAGATATATTACTTTCTGATCCGATTTTACAAAATTATAGTTTTGATAGTAACAATGGAGATAATTGGAAGAATATCTATGACTTACTGAAAGAAACAGTATTATAGATTATCTATACATATCAACTCTTGGTGGTAGTTTTTTAGCAAGTTTTGCTGTTTCTTCATTAAATAATGCAGCAGGTTTTATACCAAAAGATTCAGCAATAAAATCTATATTTTTACAAGTGAGATTTGCGTCACCGGTTTCAATAGTGCTAATGTAAGCCATTTTGAACTTTGTCTTGTTTGCATATTCTTCTTGTGTTAAATGACGTTGGTATCTGTAATATTTAGTATTAAGACCAACTAATTCCATAGATTTCATAACAGACACCTCCATTCTTTTTTTAGTATAAGTTGTTAAGATAAAACTTATTCATATATAAATTATAAAGATAAAGATATAATAATTTAACACCACTAAAACTTATTAAGATATATCTTAAATAAAAATGAAAGGAAAGAAAAAAATGAATAATTTATTAAAAGAATTTGAAGTAATGCTTGATGACGAAGCAAAAAAAGTAGTAAATGAAATGGTGAATATGTATCATAAAAGAATTATTGTCAATAAACCTTATGGAGAAATTGTCAGAGATTTAGTTCCAAAAGAATTACAATACTATACTACTTCTATTGAATTAAGAACATATCATTTTTTACCTGAAGAGTATTGTCCTGATTTTAATAATGAATATACTCTTTGTAAAAAAGAAGAACATCTTGAAGATCATCTATTAAAATATTGTGAATATTGTAAAGAAGAAAATACTAAAAATCACTCAAAAGTTGCTAAAACAATGGCAGAAAAATTAGTACAATATCTGATAACAAATCCAGATAATAGGGAGGGATTATTAGAATTATCAGCAAAGTGGACAGAAGAATTGTTGCCAGAACATAATGATAGTGTTGATGTTGAAACAATAATGTTGTTTTTACAGAGTGAAATAGAAGATTTAGGATATAAGATAACAGAAATAAGTCCGCTTGTAATTGAAAAAAATATATGATTTATGTTAATAAAACTACGACAAATATAGTCATAGTTTTATTTTTTTTTACAAATTTAGAGTAGTCGTCAAATTTTGACAAACTTTGCAAATAATATGTCGTATAATGTGGGCAATATAGCATTGCCTTATGCTATGTAATATAGAAAGAAGGAAAAGTGTTAGTAATGAAATAAATAGAATTTTAATTAAAAAATTAGTAGTATGTAGTATTTTTCTATTTAGGTAGGCTTCCTTATTACTGGCTAATTTTATTTTGGAAAATTATACATATAAAAAAGTTTAGTAGTATTTTTAACTTTTTGTGTAATTAAAAGGCAATAGCATTCATTTTATGGAGGTTTATTGCCTATGGATAGAAGATACTACTCTCCGAAAAAGGAAAATAAACAACATAATGCAGTTATTGAAAAGGTCAGATTCACCTACAAACAAGGTGAGTTTGACCTTTTTTTTAATGTTCTTAAAGTGAGGACAGGCTGCCGTGATCCACCTTATCAATTTGTTTTTAAAAATTCAAATTGATAGGAGGAAAGAAAAATGGCAGAACGCCCAAAAAGAAGAAAAAGTAATGATAATCCTTATACATTAAATTATTGTGAGGAAACAAATATTTATACTATCTCGTTTAAAGATGGAAATGGTGTATTACAAAAAATAGAAGTTAGCGAAAGTATATTTAAAACATTTGATAGATTTGAACTTGATGATTTATCACAAATGAATGAATACGATAATCATATAGAACATTCAGAAATCTATGAGAATAACTTGAATAGCCGTGCTATGGACAAGCCAATGAGTTTAGAAGATGAAGTAATAAATAAATGTACTTTTGAAGATTTAAGAAGTGCAATAGAAAAATTACCAGAGGTACAAAAAAGAAGAATTAAAAAATATTATTTTCAAGAAAAAACAGAGCAAGAAATAGCAGATGAAGAAAATGCTACACAACAGTCAGTACATATCATTTTAGAGCGTGCAATAGAAAATTTGAAGAAAATATTAAAAAAATAAAAATTAGTGTCTGTTATTTTACGTTTTAGTTAGGAAACAGGTGAGAGGGTAAGTTATTCCCTTTCACCTGTTCTCCTTTTTTAGTGGAGGCAGGACGTTCTTTGAAAATTTGATATACATTTCATCAAATACGTTCCTGTTGTTATTCCGAGAGGATAAGCACGTTAATAAGTACGCCAAGACCTTTTATAAATATAAGAGCGAGCGATTAAATACTTGATTATAAAATTAGGTTGCTCCTAATATTGCGATAACAGACAACAGGGTTAAAGATACTCCTGCCTAGCCACAGACTCACGCAATGGGGGCAGTCTTGAGCGAACCTCAAGAGGGTGAAATTCCCGTGAGATTGACTAGCAGTCAATCGTTTGATGATTTCCCGTAGGCTGAGGGGTTTCGAGGAGAAATATCAGTTATAAAAACAAAATAAA
>CALUUL010000132.1 GCA_944323945.1 Candidatus Gastranaerophilales bacterium | reverse complement strand
ATTCTTTCGATGTGGCATTGTCATCAATGTTTGGTATATGGAATAAAAGACAAAACAAAATTTTATGCATTAATCAGTGCCTCGAATGACGGTGAAATAATTGCTAAAGCAGCTGAATGTTTGAATATAAAATCAGTAAGGGGTTCAACAAAACGAAGAGGCGTTGCAGCTTCTTTAGAATTGATAGATAAATTAAAAGATGGAAATTCTGCTGCTATAATGGTTGATGGTCCAAGAGGGCCAAGAGGGAAAGTTAAAGATGGAATTATAAATATTGCAAAAATTTCTGGTGTTCCTATTGTTCCTGTTGCTTGGAAATCTAAAGACAAAACATTTTTTACCTTCAATACGTGGGATAAATTTCAAGTTCCTTTTGGTTTATGTAAAACTGTAGCATTATATGGTGATCCAATCTATATTCCGTCAGAATTAACTAAAGAAGAAACAAAAGTTTGGTGTGCAAAAATAGAAAATGAAATGTCTCGTTTAGAAACAGACTTAGAAAATAATTATGATAAATACTTAAAAATGTAATAATTTGATAATAAAAAAGAGGGGATTTTAACCCCTCTTTTTTTATTTACATTAATTAAGAAATTCTTTGAAACATATAACCTATGCCACGAGCAGTAAGAATAAGCTCAGGATTAGCAGGATCTGTTTCAAGTTTTGAACGTAATCTTGAAATATGAACGTCAACTACACGAGTATCAATTCTATGATCTGGCGGATAAGACCAAACATGTTGTAAAATTTCATTTCTAGAGTATGCTTGTCCTGAATTATTAACTAATAGTTCAAGCAAGCTGAATTCCATACCTGTAAGTCTTATTCTTTCATTTTTTCTGAATACTTGTCTTCTTGCAGTATCTATTCTTATATTACCTGTAGTAATTACATTCTTTGCTATTTTGCTTGTTGGAGCAGCTACTTCTTTTGTATTTGTTCGTCTTAAAACAGCTTTAACTCTTGCTTCAAGTTCTTTTGGACTGAATGGTTTTATAACATAGTCATCTGCCCCAAGTTCAAGACCTGTAATTCTTTCAGAAACATCACCTAGTGCTGTAAGAATAATAATTGGAACATCTGATGTTCTTCTTATTTCTCTTGTAACACCATAGCCATCTATTTTAGGCATCATTACGTCTAAAACAATTAGGTCTGGATTATGTTTATTAAATGCAGCAATTGCTTCTTCGCCATCAGTTGCGGTTACAATATCGTAGCCAATCATACTTAAACGAGCTTCTAAGATTCTTCTTATACTTGCTTCATCGTCTGCAACAAGTATTTTTTGGTGCGAATCTTGTTCGGCTTGTAATTCACTATTCTCAGTCATTTTTAGACCCCTTAACATTAAAAAATATTACCTTTGTTTACATTATATTACAAAATATAAAAAAATCAAAATATTTCTTAAAAAAACATAAAAATATTTAATATATTTTTGTTAATTATTTATCTTTTTATATTTGATTTTTTAATGATTTTATTTGATTATTAATCTATTGTCAAAATTGGAATTGAGAGTTTTTTATGAAATGAAAGATTTTTTGTCTAAATATAAAAATCAAAATGAACTTTTTGCATATTTATCTATTTCTATAGCTGTTTTGTTATATGGAACAACACTTACTGCAACCAAAATATGTTTAAACTATTATTCTACAGCTCAGTTAATGTCATTTAGGATGTTTATTTCTGCGTTGTTCTTTTTACCTTTTATATATACTGTTTATAAAAATACAAAGGTTGATTTTAAAGATTTAAAATTAATTTTATTAATGGTTCTTTGTGAACCTTGTTTATATTTTATTTTTGAAACTACAGCTTTAAAATATACAACTTCAGGTCAAGCAGGAATTGTAAGTTCATTGGAACCTGTTTTACTTGTTATTGCTGCTAGAATTATTCTTAAAGAGCGTTTTGTGAAAATAGTTTATTTAGGGCTATTTATATCAATAATAGGTTCTGTTCTCTTAAGTGTTTCATCCGATGTTTCAGAACTTGCACCTAATCCTCTTTTAGGTAATTTTTTAGAGCTTGTTGCGATTATTCTTACTGATACTTGTGTAATTACAACAAAGTACTTAATGGATAAATATCCACCTTTCTTCTTAGCTGGACTATCTGTAATTGGTGGATTATTGTTTTTTACTTCTTTAAACATATTTAGTGGAGGTAATTTTAATATAGTAATGAATGCAAGTTTGTTTCTTGTTATATATTTGGGCTTACTTACAGTTATTGCATATGCACTATATAACTTTGCAATTTGTACATTACCAGCAAGTAAATTTTCACCATTTTTATTTATGCTTCCTGTTGCTGCTGTTTTCTTTGGTTGGTTCTTTTTAGGTGAAACATTTAATTTAAAACAATTTGCTGCTTGTGTATTGGTGTTTTTAGGCATATATATTTGTCAAATAAACACTAAGAAGAAGTTTGTAAAGACAGCTAAAAAATATCCGATTTTTCAATACTTATTGACAATCGGCAAAAAATAGTTTGTTCATGTTATAATCCATTTGACACTAGATTTTAATAAAAAAGGGATGTAAATGAAAATAGGAATACCAAGAGCTTTATCATATTATGATTTTTTTCCTTTTTGGTACGGCTTTTTCTCTGATTTGGGAATTGAAATTATTTTATCAGATCCAACTACAAAGCAGACAATGTCTGTTGGTTCATCTTTAGTTGTGCCTGAAACTTGTCTTCCAATAAAAGTATATGTTGGACACATATTAAATTTATTAGATAAAGGTATAGATAAAATTTTTGTGCCTTCCATTCAATCTATTGCTCCAAAGATATATAATTGCTCAAAAATTAGGGGTCTTCCTGATTTAATTAGAAATGTTATAAAACGCGATTTTACTATCATTGAAACTACATTAGATAAATCTGAAAAAAATCATGGTTTATATGAATTTCTTTCCGATGCTGTTAAGCCTTTTGGCATAACAGATATGGCAAAAATAAAGAAAGCATCAAAAAATGCTTGGAAGGTTTATAATAATTTTCATGTTATGACTAGAAGCGGTGTACCATACAAAAAAGCACTAAAGTATGCAATTGAAAATAAGGTCGTTATTGCTGAGGCTCACAAAGCTTATCCTATTAATGTTGCTTTAATTGCTCATGGCTATAATCTATATGATGAAAGAGTTAGTATGAAAATTTTTGAAAAACTTGAAAAATTAGATGTAAATGTATTTACAGCAAATCATTTAACCATTGAGCAAATGAAAAAGGGACTTAATTCTATGAGGTCCAAATTATATTGGGCTAATGAATATGAAATTACAGGTGCTGCCGGATACTACATTCAAGATAGAAAAATAGATGGTGTGATAACTATAAATGCGTTTGGTTGTGGTCCTGATTCTTTAATGCTTGAGAGAATGGCTAGATTTGCAAGAAAAGCTAAAAAACCAATTCTTCACTTATCTATTGATGAACAAACAGGTGAAGCTGGTTTTGTTACTCGTATTGAAGCTTTTGTTGATATGTTGTATAGAAAAAAACGTTCCGGAATTTTGAATAAAATAAAAATTCAAGATAGAAAAGATAAATATGCAGATGTACAATGTAAGGATTTAATATAGTCTTTTATATATTATTTTTTATTAAAAATAAAAAAGAAGAACGATGAAAATCGTTCTTCTTTTTTAACTAATCTCCAAAACTTATGCTTGCGGTTGATTCCACAAAGCATCTCTTAAAAATTTGCTTTTTTGTGATTCTGCAGACAATGCTACGTTAACAGGAGTGAAGATAAATACTGAATCACCGATTTTTTGTTGGCTTCCTGATAATGCATGAGTTGCACC
>CALUUL010000131.1 GCA_944323945.1 Candidatus Gastranaerophilales bacterium | reverse complement strand
TTTATAAATGTTTTATAATTTATACTCTGAATTTGACAAATACAAAAATGCGAACCGTTGAGCATTTTTATGAGAGGACAAGTTGAAAACTTGCATCCCGAACGGGCACTAAAAAACTCCATTTTTTATGGAGTTCAAATATAATTTGGGCCCGGAGAAGGACTTTAGCCCGAGGAGATTGATATGGGCAAGTGAAAAATAAACAAATATGATTTTTGTCTTTTTAATTATTTTAATGTTTTGATTTAAGTCAAATTTTCTTAAAATCCTAGGCAGTGTAAATATTCTATTTCTGTTGCTTTTTTAAGATAAATTTAAAGTAGAAAAATGTCAAAATGTTCTATGGTAATCGTTCCTAGTAGTTAAATAATGATTAATTGAATTTTATTTATGTAATTACATTTTAATTACATTAGTATTTTGTTCCTCACTTAAATCGAAGCATCTGATCCTATCTTATACTAATTGCTTCTGGCTTCAAGTAAAACGTTCAACAACTTCTGAATATACAACTTGTTAAATTCAATTAATGAAATTTGCAATAGATTTACAAAAATGATATGAATAGATATTTGAACCTTTTTATAGTAAAATAATTACGCTTTACAATGGTGTAGATATGAATCCTTCAAGAGTTGCACGCATATTGATGTATAACAGTATAAAAGAAAAACTATCGAGGTTTTCTGCTGATGATATCGAAAATGGCATTATGTTGTATTGTTTGACCAATTATAATCGTAATGTTTCTTTTTATGACAACAAGGGAGCAAGGCGTGTGGCCGCAATATTGTCTTCATTTAACCTTTCTACTAATTTAGAAATTATAATAGAATTATTTGAATCGCTATTAGAACAAAGCAATAAAAACAAAAATGGAATAGTTTTTACGCCGTATTACATAGCAAAATATATGTTTGGCGTAGTATATAAAAATGCAAATACAATTAATAAAAATCCAACAATTATTGATCCAGGATGTGGCTGCGGAATTTTTCTTGTTGCTGCCGTAGAGACTATATTAAAACATACAAGCAAGTATATTGATTCAATAATACAAGAATGTATCTATGGTATTGATATCGATGCAGATAATGTGCGACGTTGCAAGTTGGTATTAAGACTTTTAAGTGCAAAACATGGAGGAAATTTTCAATCTATCCATCCTAACGTTATTTGTGCTAACAGTCTCAAAATTAATTGGCGCAATTATTTTAACATTGAAAAATTTGATTATATTATAGGGAATCCACCCTATGTAAACCCTCATGAAATGGACAAAGAAACAGTTCAATTTCTAAAAAAGCATTTTTATACAACTAAAAACGGGGTATTTAATATCTTTTATGCTTTCATAGAAAAAGGAATGAACGAATTAACTTCTAGTGGCATTCTTACATATATCGTTCCGAATAATTTTTTTACAATTAAATCTGCCGTAAATTTACGGGAATATCTTCAAAAAAATATGTTCATTGGGAAAATTCTTGATTTTGGAGTCAATATGGCTTTTAAACCTACTAGAACATATAATTGTATTATTCAACTAAATAAGAATAACAATTCAATATTTGACTATTGCGTATTACCCAAAACAGACGATATTGAGTATTCTATTTTGAATGCAAAGTTTGATTCTATGGAAACAAATGTGCTTGACAAAAATGGTTGGAAACTCGTAGATAAACAAACACGTAACAATTTACAAAAAATTGAAAATCAATCAGTGTCTATTAAAAATTTTATACGAGCAGGTATCGCCACTCTAAGAGATTCTGTATACATGGTAAACAAGGATAATTTTGGCTATTATAAAATGATTGAATTTGAAAAATTTTATATTGAGGCTGATTTGGTTAAGCCGCTGTATAAAATTTCGGACTTAAAATACTATACCGATATTGAAAATGTAAAGCGATATATTATTTTTCCATATTTAAAATCAAAATCAGAGTATAAACTAATAACTGAAAAAAAATTTGCTGCAAAATATCCTAAGACATATGAATACCTCAAAATTCAGCGCGAAGAATTAAGCAAGAGGGATAAGGGAAAAGAAATAAAACAAGGATGGTATGCATACGGAAGAACTCAAGGTTTAAACAAATATGGCAAAAAGTTGTTGTTTCCCACTTTTGCAAATAAGCCCAAATTTGTGTATACAGAAAATGAAGATGCTTTGTTTTGTAATGGATATGCAGTATTTGAAAACGAAAGATATGATTTAGATATTTTATCCAAAATATTAAATTCAAACATAATGGAGTACTATATATCAAATACAAGTTACTCAATCGAGGGCGGTTATTACTGCTATCAAAAAAAATATGTCGAACGTTTTTCTTTACCCAGTTTCACTGAGGAAAATTTGGCATTTATTCGCAACGCATCAAAAAAAGATTTAGACGGTTTTTTGTGGAAAATATACAATCTTGAATAATTGTATTAAATATTAAATCAGCAAATATTATTAAGATTATAGCGAAAAGAATAAATGCTTAAAATGTCGCTTGCAAAATTTTGAAAGTTTAGACTTGCATACTCTATTTCAAAATTTTGTGATATATAACCAGCTTGTTTAAGTTCATAACTATTTTTAAAAAGATATGGCTGTGGCCGATTAAAATCAACTATCAATAAGGCGCACCTCTCATAAGAATAGTTATCATCACCGACTTTTCTGTTATTGATTGAATTAAAAAAACTTATATATTTTTCAATATTCGTTTGTCTGCTTTTAAAGCCAACGATATTTTGTTTTACTAAATCATCGTCATATTCATGAACGGGAACAAGGTATACCTCCCCTAAAACCATGCCCGGGTAGCGCATGTGTAGGTTTTGTGCTTCAGCAAAAGTTCTTTCAAATAAGGTATCTGAATTTTTTGCAAGACTACTCATTTGGCTCCTAATATTCACCACAAGCGTATTGGTTGAAAATTCATACCCAAATTCATCTATTTTGTTTTCAAAGGCTAGCGGTCCCCAATTAATTAAAGTCTTAACTTTTTCAACATTTGAAGGAATTATGCATACATCTTGAACTTTTTGCTTTAGAAAACCCGCTAATTTCAATTCAGGTTTTGTATATCCTAAGCCAGGACAAATATTTTGTGGATTTACGCCTGCTTCAATAAACGTGTTTTTTACTGCTTCGTGAATCAAATTAATCAAAGTTGAGGTTCTAATTATAGATTCCTTGCCTTTAGCTCCACCATCAATAATTGATTTTTCTATTAGGTTTTTAAATTTGAATAATTGTTTATCAATATACGCCATTTTATTTTTCTTATTTACTATAAATTTTTAAATAATTCACCAAGCGATACACAAAGTCCATCAGCGATTTTCTTAATATTTATAATTGAAATATTTCGTTTGCCATTTTCAACAGAGGTATAATAAGTCCTATCCATACCTATACTCAAAGAAAACTTTTCTTGACTTAAACCTGTCTTTTGCCTAAGTTCACGAATGCGTTCTCCTAACTTTTTAGTAATCATTGCTGTACTACCTTAACCCGTAACATTTTATAAATATACGGATTTTACTACAACGGACTATAAGCAACAATATTTTGTTATATTTTACCTAAATAGAAAAATTCTCATTTAGTAAAATGCCTTATAATCAATAATCTCCGAGGGAAGGAGGGGAAGAACCCACTGGGTGAGAAGCCCTCCCCAAATTTTTGCATTAAAAAAGAGCCTATTATTTAGGCTCTTTGTTTATAAATTTGGGCCCGGAGACTCTGCCGACGAAAAAGTGACTAAATGTCACTTTTGAGGAGAGGGCAAAAGCGAAGCGATTGCATCCCGAACGGGCATAAAAAAACTCCATTTTTTATGGAGTTCAAATATAATT
>CALUUL010000130.1 GCA_944323945.1 Candidatus Gastranaerophilales bacterium | reverse complement strand
TCTTCTAATAATTCAATATCATATTTGTTAAACTGATTATATGTATCGCTTGTTTTAATAATATAATAACCACCATCGGGTCCCATAAAAGTTTCTATAGGAATATCGGCGTCTTCCAGTTCTTGCTTGTAATATCTGACCATTCTTTCAGTTATACCTAGTTTTTGTGATAATTCTTTAACATTATATTTATTACCAGTATTTAAATAATTTAACATTTCAATGGCATTCGATATTTTTCCCATAAGTATTCCTCTTTTCATAAAAGTAACTAATCTAATTATACTAGATATGGGGATAGTGAGCAAATGAAAAAAATCAAGATTTTGACTTTAAGTTAGTTTTGATTTACAAAAAAGTAAAATTAATTTACAAATTTGTTGACACAAATAAATTGTTATGCTATACTTATAGTGTTAGGAGAAGAAAATATGAAAAAAATAAGTGAATTCGCAATTTTTTGCAGAAAATTAAGACTTGATAATAATCAGATATTAAAAGATATGGCTGATGTCCTAGGTGTTTCTTCATCATATTTATCGGCAGTAGAAAATGGAAAAAGAAAAATACCCGATGATTGGTACGAGAAAATATCAAAATCGTATTGTCTTACGAAGGACAAGCAAGACGACTTGTTTTCCATTATTAAGAGTCAGGATTTACAATTTAACGATGTTATTGAGTCTGGTGATTATAAAACAAAGCAAATGCTTATATCCTTTGCTAGAAAATGTCAAGAAAATAGTATAACCCCTGAAAAGTTTAACGAGATAATTAAAATAATGGAAGGTGGAAAGAATGAAAGCGTATCCAAGAAGTAAATTATTCATTAGACAAATAGCAAATCAGATACGAGAGATACTTCAAGTAAATAAAAGTGAGAAAATTAATATAATTTATTTGTTAGAAAATGTTATTTGTGAACTGCTTGACATATCTTTAGAAATTGTTGAAAGCAAAGAAATGGTAGATAAATATGCTGAATATAACCCTATTGATAAAACAATTAAACTACGTGAAGATGTTTACGATAGAGCTATACAAGGCATAGGTAGAGATAGATTTACTGTCGCACATGAAATAGGACATATTTTCTTACATTCTAACAATATTGCAATGGCTCGTTCTGATGAAAAGATTCCAATTTATTGTGATCCAGAGTGGCAAGCAAATACTTTTGCAAGAGAATTTCTTTGTCCACTAAATGGTATATCAATGGATGATGATGTTGATACTATATCAAAAAAATATGGTGTTTCAAAAGAAGTTGCAAATATTCAATTGAGCGCAAAAAAATAAAACCACGACCAAGCAGTTTTATTTGTTGCAAACCAAACAGCATAGAAGTTTGGCTTCAATTGACTTTCGTCACCTATATTTTATATTAAATGGTGCATATTTGTCAATTGATGTCTAAAGTAGAGGAGGGAAAATATGCTAAAATCACGTAAAACCAGTGCAAAAGTTGCATCAAAGGCTAGCAAACTACTAAAAGATGGTAGAACTTCAAACAAAACAAAATCAGTTGCAGCAAGTGCATTATCTCAAAGAGCGCCTAAAAAAAGAAAATAAAATATAGGAGGATTAAATATGAAATATGCTGAAAAAATAAAAATGATAAGAGGTAAAGAAAACTCTAATGAATTATTAGAAATAGACGAAATATATGTTTCGGGGATTGGTTGGAGGTCTAAAGCATATTATTATGACTATTTGACTATGTACCCTAATTCATTAGCGGTCAATATTTACCCTTATCCAAAATTAGTGAAGCAAATAAGTCCAAATAACGAAAAATTTGTTAAATCGGAACCTGATAAATATGGATTTGACAATTTACTTAACTTGCCTAGGGTATAAAAACTACTAGTAATCTAGTGGTTTTTATATATTCTAAAATAGATATTAACAATAAATTACTTCCCTCTGCACTATTGACTTTTCATTTTTTACTATTTGGCTGACTTTTGACTATTATAATTAATTACTTTAAATATTCAACAATTCCTTTTTCATTAGGTATACCATCTGTCTTACATCTAATTAAAGGTAGTTCAATTTTTTTAAATATTTGATTTTTTAATTCATCATTATGCACTTGTCTACTATTTTGGGGATTAAATGGATTATGATAGCCACCATCTACTTCAATAGCTAAGCGATATTCATGAGTGGCTCTATCTAAAATTAAAAAGTCAACATGTGTATTCGGATTCTTTTTGTATTTCATCTCTTCTGATGTTAATGAAGGTAGATCTGCTATAATTTCATCTAGTGGTACATGGGTAATAATATCATAGCCTGTTATATCATTATTTTTTAACAAACTGGATAATGTTTCATAAAAAATATCTTCACTAATAATACCTGTTATTTTAGCTATTTTCTTTCTTTCCTCATAATATTCTTTATATAATAAATCAAAACAACTTCTTAATTTGCTGTTCACTATTTTGCCATCTTGATATTTGATGTATTTTATTAAATCCTGAATATTTCCATTATCATTTGTAATAGCAGAGTTATTTACAACTAAAATAAATTTCTTTATAGCTCTAGAAACTACAACATTTAATCTATTTGGCTGATCAGTAAAACTTTTTATTTTATTATCAACACTGGAAAATATAATTATATCTTTTTCTCTTCCTTGAAATTTATCAACTGTGTCTGCTTGAATATTAGGGTTTTCTTTAAACTCTTTTTTTAGTAACTTACTTTGGTCTACATAGGGCGCAATAATTCCAATTGATTCATTATCCGTTAGTTTAATTGATGGAAGAATTTCATTTCTAATTATATCTATTTGTCTTTGATTGATATGATCTCTAGCATGATTACCTTCATTAGTAATATACATCTCTAAAACATCTTTATATGGGGTTGTATCAGATAATATAATTAATTCGTTGTTATAATATTTTAGATTGCAAAAGTTTATTATTTTAGAATGGCACCGATAATGTTCTTTTAGCATTGTTTTTGTTACATTAGGATATAATTCCATGATTGATGATAATAAACTGTGATCTTTAAATCTATATTCTGGATCAACCATATATTTTGACCAAATCTGATCAGTTAAAATTGCTTCTTCTCTTTTAACAACATTTGAAAGTTGTTTTAGGTCACCAACAACAACTGCATTTTTAGCACATGAAAATGACAATACAGCTGTGACTAAATCAACTTGTGAAGATTCATCTACTATTATATAATCATACATAACTTTGTTAGATAAACTTGAAACTAAAGAATAAGTTGTACTTAATATAACTGGGTAATCTTTAATAAATTCATCTGATTGTTTCTTTAAATCTGATTTTTCATATTTTTTTCGATTAACGTTTTGATACCTTTTAGCGATGTTATGTTTAAATATTTCTAATGACATTTCTGTATAATGTTTCATTTCTTCATTAATATTATAATGATTTAGGCTATTTCTTAAATGATCAATTTCTTGTGTTAATTTTTCAATACGTGATTTATAATAAAGACATTTCAATTCAAGTATTATATCGTTTTTGTCATATTTAAATATTTCAAAAGAATAAATACCATATTTAAAAAAGTATTTCATTTTAGACCATAATGTAATATTATTGGAATTTTCTAGTTCAATCCAAAACCTTAAAACACTTTTATAAGGTATATTTCTCCACCATTTTATTTTAATGTTTTTTGATCTTGTTTTATAATATTCAAAGAAATATTTTGACTCTAATTTTAAAGCATCTAAATATTGAATATCTTGTGCGAGTTTATTTTGTTCTTCAAGCTTTTTGTTTAGTTCAATCTCTTTATTTATTAAAATATTTTCTTTTTCTTCAGCTTGATTATCATCTAACAACCAAGATTCTAGATTAGGTAACTCTTTTTGATTTTCAATAAATTTTGTCTTATTTTTATCTTTTCCTA
>CALUUL010000129.1 GCA_944323945.1 Candidatus Gastranaerophilales bacterium | reverse complement strand
ACCATTATAGAAAAAACTCTTTGCTTTGTGTAGCTTATTTATAAAATCATTAATTATTGATGTAAGCTTTTCAATCTGTATGTTTCAACAAACTAGAAAAAGGGAATATAAACAAAATATTACTTTTATAATAAATAGGAAATTTTATGACAGACGAGAATAAAGAAAAAATAAATAATAAAACTTGGTGGAAAAGTTGTTGGGTTATGGGAAACCATACATTTTTCACAAAATCAAAGATTTAGGAAAAAGCAGTCAAACCCAACCTACAGACTTTTTTATATCAAATATATGGTTTGACAAAATAATTTTCAGCCAATTTATATTATCAAACTGTTCTAGTTTCATATTATGATTATTGTTATTCTTCTCATTGCTCATTATATAATTTCCCTACTAATCTATTCTTAATCCATACAACAACAAAAGCAGCATAGAATGACCTATGTTGCTTTGTTTGTATTGAAATGTGAACACATACACATTTCCCAATTTTTATTCTTTCTGCTCAAGTATTCTTTTTCTACTCTTTATAAACTGAATGATTAATTATACTATTATTTACTTGTTCTTGTAAACTTAGCCAACTGGCTATTTTTATTATTTTGTATTTATGCTTGTATTACAGTCTGAATATAAATTACAAGCATTTTTTCAAGTTTTCAATATATTCAAAAGACAAAGGAACTGAATATTACAAGGTCTATGTCTGAACCTGCACGCCCAACTCAAAATGCACCTATTGAAAGTTTTTTCGGACATTTGAAAGATGAAATTGACTATAAGAAATGTAAATCTTTTGATGAACTTAATGACTTAGTTGATAACTACATATATTATTACAATACACGTAGATATCAATGGAACAGAAAGAAAATGGCACCTGTTATTTATAGAAATTTTCTTTTATCCTACCAAAATAGTCCTATTTAATGGGTACAGATCAAAAACCCAACCTACATACTCCTTTATTATTTCTTGTTTATAATACTAAGTACTTTAGAATCTGCTTCAAATTTATATTTTTCAGCTGCACTAATATATTCTTCACAGATATCAGATTCTTTGCATATATCTGTTTCAGGATGTAAATCATTGTTTAAAAGAATAATTAAACGTGCATATTCACGAATAAAAATCGGATAAAAAGTTTTAAATTGTTTTTGATCAAGTCTTGAATAATTATTAACAAAAGTTCTGTAACTTCTTGTATTAGCTTCTTTTTCTTGATTATAAACAATATTTAAGGTATCATATATGTATTTAAAATCATTGAGAGTTTCATCATTGATTTTAAAATGTTCTTTTGTAGCAATATATAAAACTGCTAATTCTGGATAGAATGTAATTCGATTTGGAATTCTATATCCACCTTCTCTAAAGTGTCCAATATATATAAAATTAGAAATAGAACGTTTTCTATCTCGATATTCCATAAGCAATGAATATAATTCTGTTAAAAATTGTTGTTTATAATTTAAAAATTGTTCAATTTCATGTTCTGTAAGATTTTCTTTGTTTTTTGTGTGTATAGATTGTGCAAGTTTATAATCACGACATATTGAAAAAAACAAACCACTTGAATTATAAAAATCTTTTTCAAAAGTTTCTTTTGCAATTATGTAATTATTCATTAATATATTCCTAAAAAAATATGAAATAACAGAATTTCTTCTTATGATTTTAGAATATTTATTTGAAATATCTAAACATTCGTCCAACATATGATATTTTGCGACATAAGAATTAAATCTAAGATTACTAAACTCTGTTGTATAATCACTAATATACTGATAAAAGATAAAAGCAAATATAATTATCATTATTCCGGATGGTCTGGTAAGTCCAATTTTTAATTTCAAATCAAGTGGAAGATGCTTTTCAATTTCTACTTGCTCTTTATGTTGTTTTATCTTGTCTTTTATTAATTTTCTAATTTTTTTCCACAAACTTTTATTATTCCTATTGTTCATTATAATTTTCATACCTATTTCTTCTTAATCCATACAACAACAAAAGCAGCATAGATTGACCTATGTTGCTTTGTTTGTATTGAAATGTGTACACACTTCCCTATTTCTTTTATTTGTACTCAAATGATTTTTCAACTTTTTTATAATTTTAATAACCTATTTTACTATTTTTTACTCTATCTTGTAAACATAGCCAAGCCTTTATGTTGGGTTTGACTGCTTTTTCCAAAATCTTTGATTTTGTGAAAAATGTCTGGTTTCCCATAACCCAACAAAATATGAATATAGAAAACAATAAAAAGATTTTACTTTAATTCAATAATTTTAGCCTTATTCTTATTCCACAAATCGTTATATATTTACGTTTTCTACATATTTTTACAGAAAACAGTTTTTCCATAAAATTTTTATATAAATATTTTTCAGGAAACAACTTTATCAAAAAGTCTATTGATACTTGGTTGTAAAAATAAGAGTCCTGTTTTTCAAATATTTTTAACTTTATAAAAGTCTCCTGCTTAAGCTTTTTCTTTACTCGTTTAGCAAGCAGCCTATTTAGAGTTCCTGTTTGCCAAGAACAAAACTCGACGACAAAGTTTATAAAACTTTGTTCAACTTCTAAATATATATTCTTATTTTCTAATTCTTTTTGCAAAGCATAAATAGCTTCAATAAAACAGAATGGAGCTTGTTCTCTGGTTTCAGATAACTGATTTTTTCTATTATATCTATGTGTTATTAATATATCATCTAATATAGAAATCCTATCAGCTAAGACTAATGATAGAAAAACAAAGAATAAATCATTCGTACTTCTTAAATTTTGAAATTTGAGATTATTTTCTATTACAAATTCCCTTTTATATAGCTTATCCCAACTCCAACCTATGCAAAAATTAAAAATAAATTTAGTAAAATCTTTATAATTAAAAATTTCTTTGCTTGGTAAATATTCCTTGTTTATTGAATAATCCAAGTTAGAAATTTTTTTATCTGAATCATTTATTTCTTGTGAGTAGCAAATAGTTATATCTAAATTATTATTTATAGCTTTATTGTAGAGCTTTTCCAGCATTTTTAAATCAAAATAATCATCACTATCAATAATGGATATATAATCACCCTTTGCAAGCTCAATACCTTTATTTCTTGCAATTGCCGCACCTTGATTTTTTTGAGTTAATATTTTTATTCTATCATCATTCTTTGCATATTCTTTGCATATAGATAAACTTGCATCAGTTGAACCGTCATCAATCAATATTATTTCTATATCTTTTAATGTTTGATTAACAACACTATTCAAACACTCTTTCAAGTATTTTTCCACATTATATATAGGTATAATTACGCTAATTTTGACTTGCTTCATTAGATTTTTGTAGTACGTATATCAGTTTATAAATATATAATATAAAAACAACTTCATTATTAAAAGGAATTATTAAGTTAATAATATGTATAGAACTTTGAATCTATGATTAATTTAAACCGTAAAATGAAGAAAGTTATTTCAAATTAACAAATAAACGTTTATATTTAAACAGATTTACCAATTTCATAGGCTTTAGAAAGATAGTTTTTAAAATTATTTACATCTTTTGCATTGCAAACACCAACAGCTTTTATTATACCCTTTAAATTTGTTTTATCTAAGCATTCAATCCAGCCTGTTAGCCCTGTAATAGTACCGTTTATTGCGGTTTCATCTGCTTCTGCAGCTGTTGCAATTAAGTATACATCTTTGAATTTATAGTTTGAAACAAATAGTGGGTTTAATCTGTCTATTAATGTTTTCATTTGACCTGACATGTTATAGTAGTATACAGGTGTTGCCCAAACAACAACATCAACATCTTTTATTGTTTCAAAAATCTTAGTTGCATCATCATTGATTACACATTTTTTTGTATTTTGGCATGCTAAACATCCTTTGCAGAATGCTATAGTTTTATCTTTTAGATTGACTTTTTGAACTTCATTGCCTGCTTCAATTGC
>CALUUL010000128.1 GCA_944323945.1 Candidatus Gastranaerophilales bacterium | reverse complement strand
GGGCGTTTAAAATTAGTTAAAACACCTTTTGATTTTTCCTTACTTCTTGATGAATGTATTGAACAAGTTTTACCAATTGCTGATTCAAAACATCAAAAAATTGAGAAAATATATAAAAATTTAGATTCTGCAGAAGTTTTGGCTGATAGAAATGAAATAAGAAGAGTTATTATAAATTTACTTGGTAATGCTGTTAAATATACTCAAGATGGCGGATACATTGAAGTAAAAGCAGAAATTGAGTCAAATGACTTGCATTTCTCTGTAAAAGATAACGGAGAAGGTATTTACAAGAAGGATATTCCTAAGTTATTCAAGCGTTTTTCACAAGGGACTCAGGAAAAACGTTCTATCAGTACCGGTTTAGGACTTTATTTGTCTAAACAAATTATAGATGCACATGGCGGTAAAATTTGGCTTGAAAGTGATAAAGGCAAAGGTAGTGAATTCTTCTTTGTTCTTCTTGATTCCGTTATGTTAAAAAATGAGGATAAATTATGGACGGTATAAAGGTTTTACTTGTAGAAGATCATACTATGGTAAGGCTTGGGCTTTCTCTTGTCTTTGAAAATTCGAAGGACATTAACTTAATAGGGGAAGCTGAAAATGGTAAAAAAGGCGTTGAACTTGCTTTGAAGCTTAATCCTGATGTTATTCTTATGGATATAGGACTTCCGGAAATGGATGGTATTCAAGCCACTTCTTTAATTAAGAAGTCTAATCCTAATATTAAAGTTTTGATATTTACTTCAAGAGAATCAGAAGATGATGTATTTGATTCTTTATCTGCAGGGGCTGACGGATATATTATGAAGGGGGCTAATGAAGAACAAATGATTTCTGCTATCAAAGCTGTAGCAGAAGGTACTGCTTGGTTAGACCCTGCTATTGCAAGGTTGGTTTTATCAAATGTAAAAAGGCAAACTTCGACATCTGTTGATAATAATATCTCAGCAGTAAATAAAAATGCAAAGAATGTTTATGGTCTTACAGATAGAGAAATTGAAGTGTTAGCTTTAATTGTTGAAGGGCTAAATAACTCTCAAATTGCTAAGAGACTTGTTATTACTCTTTCTACAGCGAAAGCGCATGTTCATAGTATTTTGCAAAAATTATATGTTACAAATAGAACTCAAGCGACAATTCAAGCTGTTAAAGAAGGTCTTGTTTAATGAGAAATTATTTAATTTTATTATTTTGTCTAATACTGGCATCTTCTTTTGTAAAAGCTGAAAAGGTTATTCCTGATCCTTTATATTTAAATTCTGAAGTATTAGATTCATCTAAAGTTGAAGAACCTGAAAAGGAATATGATCCCAGAACTTTGCAAGAAAAGGTTAGAGAAAAACTTCATTTACCACCATCAAAGAAGACTTATTATCATAATATTGATAAATCTAATATGCCTATTACAATGGACGATTATTATAAGTTATCAGCTGAAAAAAAGAGAAAAGATTTTATTATACCTGAACCATCTTTTGAACAAAATAGTGAAATTATTTTGCCTGATCCTCATTATAGAGTTGTGAGTTATAATTCACCTCCAGGTCAAAGAAATATTGACTTAACAAAACTTGTTGCTCAAAGGACAATTGCGTCCCCAGGGATATTGTCTCCAGATAATAAAAAAATGGTGTATACTAAATGTTTCTTTTATCCAAAATATTCTCAAACCTCATCATCGGCTTATTATATTCCCGTTAAAGAAAATATTAATGATGCATATGAAGCTTTATTTAAAACAAATGTTATGCAAGGTGATGTAAAACCTATTGTTACTGTTGGAATGGATTATTTACAAGAATACCAATTTAAAACACTTTTTCCGATAGATTGGTCTAAAGATAGTACAAAGATTGCCTTTAAAGAAAAAATAGGTTCTAATTTATATGAAACTTGGCAGACTAATGTTATTATTTATGATTTTAAATCAAAATCTTGGAAAAGATTAACTGCCGTCAGAGAAGCTATAATATATTGGTGGCGTCAAAATAAACAGATTGAATTAAAAGATTATTTATGGGATATTTTTCCAATTGGCTGGGATAAAAATAATCCTGACAGATTAATTGTATATGCCTATGCTTTTACTAAAGATAAACCACTTTTTCTTGGAACTTGGAGTATAGACTATAATGAAGAAAAATCTGAATTGATTTCTATTGATTCAACTAATGTTCAGATTGATTTGAATGGATTCGGGCTAAAAGAAATTAAGTTTGAGCATTAAACTTTTACTATGTTAGATATTTAAAAAGTTTTTTATTATACTCAAAGGTTCTTCTATTCCTTTTTGTGATAATTGTAATATATTGAAACTATATATTTTGCCATTCTCTGTTGTAAATATTATTGGTTGAAATAGTTTTCCTATGTCTTTTTTATCTATGTTCTTTATTTTCGAAATTTCAAATTCTATTTTGTGAAAATTTGGGAAATTTTTAAAAAGAAATGTAGAATTATTTATTTGAATTATATTTTTTTCCTTATCTATTAATAGTTCACTTCTGTATGGGATAGAACCAAAAATTAAAAATGAAAAAATAAATAATATAATAGCACTTGATATATCAAACAAGAAATATGAACTTTTATAAAAATCACCTCTTTGTATATCTATTCTAAAGGAATTAAGAGATGTATCATTATTCAATTCATTAAATTTATTTGTAATCCATTGTGTTAATTTTCTATTTAGCGTATAGTTTTTATATAGTATAAATTTTGAATGGTTTATTTCACAAGGTAATTCAACACAATAATTTGCTATACCTCTACTATAATGTGTATATAATTTTGCTTGCTTCATTTCTATGTATTCGGCTTGTGTATTTTTCTTTCCATATATGAAAAAATCTTGCTCTATGTTACAAAGCTTTTTATCTTTTATTATTCCTATAGATACTTCTTGATAGGATTCAATAAAATTATGAAAGGCATATAATGAAATGAAGAATATAATAATAAATAATATATTTGTTATTACTGAAAATGGAAGTGTCCTTTTTGACGTTATTTTTAAAATATTTTCATTTAATAATTCTGTTTTTATATTCATTTAAGATTCCTATAGTGTTTAGGACATAATAGAGTTATATATTTCTACACTCTTTCTTATATCTTCTTCAGTAAACATCTCTAGAACAAATGTTGGGTCTATTTTTGATTCTTTTATCTTTTTTAGAATAGTTGCATAATCTAATGTTCCATTGTTTAAGTTAGAATGGTCATCATTTTCTCTGAAATTGTTGTGTATGTGCAAGTGATATAAATTATTGCCATATGCATCCAACCATTCAATTATATTTGTATCATGTGCATATAAATTTACGTGTCCGCAATCTAAGGCAAGCTTTAAATATGGTGAATCTATCTTTTCAAATAAATCAAGACAAAATTGAGGTGATGTTTCAAATACATTTTCTATTACTGCTATAATATTCACCTTTTCAAACTCTTTTATAAATTCTCTCCAAAAGGCAATAAAATTCTTTTTAAATATTTCAATAGAACCATAATGTTTTGTTCCTTTGTTTCCGGTATGAAATAATACTGTATCTGCTTTTATTCCTTTACCTATTTCCAATGATTCAATACATCTTTGTTGGGCTATTTCTCTTAATAGACAATCTGAACTTGCAACATTTACATCTGAAAACATTGCATGCAATGTTACTCTATCTTTAAAATCGGCTAAATCTTTATTTAAAATTTCAATAGTATCATTTACTGTAAGATTTTTGTTTTTAAATAATGGAACTCTGCTGATTTCAATACCAGTCCCAAGTTCTTGCGCTAAAAGTACAGAGTCTCTTATCGTCTTTTTGGCTGAGGATGATATTAATAATTTGTTTTTGTTTGTCATAATTTATTCCGCTGTGTGCATTATGTTTAGATTTAATCTCGCCGAAAATTCACTGATTACATCATTTAATATTGATGTAAGTTTCTCTGCTGAAAAATCTTCAAAGTC
>CALUUL010000127.1 GCA_944323945.1 Candidatus Gastranaerophilales bacterium | reverse complement strand
GCCATTTTTTGAAAGTTGTGAATAACAAAAGGCGGCAGATATGTCTGAGAGGGATAATTCTGCGGAAACTCAAGGATTATACATATTGTCAATGTTGATGTTTGAATATAAAATAAAACTAATAATGCATGAGATTGATTCGTTTATATATTCAAATTTGGAGATGACTATGGAAAGGGATTTTAGATATTTACGGGATAAATATAGTGAAGCAGGGGCAAGAGATGTCTTTGAAAAAATATGTGTAGAATTATTTCAAAAAATTTATGAAAATGCATATGCCGTCAAGGCTCAACCAGGAGATGATGGTATAGATATTTTAGTAGGAGACTTAACAGGACCAATAACTGTCCTTCAATGTAAATTTTTTTTGGATGGAATTGGCACGGCGCAAAGAAAACAGATAAAAGAATCCTATGAAATGGTTATAAGCAAACATCAAGTTAAGGAGTGGTATTTATGTGTTCCTTGTATTTTCAATATAAAAGAACATAAATGGTGGGCAGAATGGAAAATAGAGAGACAAGAACTTGACGGAATTACAATTGGATTGTTTGAGGGAAGTTCGCTTTTGACAAAACTTAAGCAGTACGAGATGTATGACGAATTATTTGATGATGATATAAGAAATGCATTAGTGGAAATAGAAAAGTATTTATTAGAAGAAAATAATAGAATATTTAATGAGATCATATTAGATATAAATAACTTTTCAGATATATCATATGATGATTGTGTTTTTGTGAAGATGTTAGAATCGGCAAATATTTTTGATACAGAAGATTTTAAAAATGATTTTTTTAATGCTGAAATATCAAGACAAAAGATTGTAAGTAAAGGGAATAAAGATGAGTTAAAAATATATGATCAACTTAAGATGAAACTTTATAGTTTATGGAATACACAATATCGTTTATATAAAGATCCGATAGATGGAAATGAATTATTAGCCCATACATATATGAGGGTAGAAGACTTAGATGAATCAACGCTTAAAAGTATTGATGAAATTAATTTGTTGGCTAAAAAGGGAATGTTACATCAATTGGCTGAAGACAAAAAAATCGGATGGGTAGAAGACTTTATTGAAAAATTAGAAAAATATCTGGAGAAATAAGATGACAGAAATTATAAAAAATGTATATTTTGATGAGTTTTATTTGACTATGATACGTGTATTGAAATTGATTGAGATGTTTCAGTCGAGAAAAAAGTATAAATTAACAAACAAAAAAATAGTGTTATTTGATTTTTATCTCCGTTTTCCGTTAATAACAAAAGATGAAATGCAGAATAAAGATTTTGATGCAAGATATTCTTTTTTTCATTGGAAACCTAATTATGTTCTTTATGATGCAATACTTGGACTATTAAGTGCAAAGGGGTTAGTTGATAAAGAAGAACAAAATGACAAAATATGCTATTTTATCACAGACAACGGAGAAAAAGCTTTAGAAGAGATGAACTGTGCATATATGGAACAGTTATCGTCATTAGAGGATTATATTGTAAAAACAGTTGCTAATTGGTCTGATAAAAAAATAGATGAAGACATTGTTGAAAAAACGTATTTGCTGAGAAAAGACGGGGGATTAAGCGATGTGTAAATTTTATATTAATATACTTAGATTAATAGGTATAAGAAAAAACTATGAAATTTATTTTAATAAAGGTTTGAACTGCATCTCAGGTCCGACTTCAACAGGTAAAACTTCTATACTTGAAATGATAGACTATGCATTGGGAGCGAAAAGACACAAAGCTTATATTGAAATAGGGAATTCTTGCACAGATGTGGAATTAGAATTTGTTCTATTGAATGAGCAGTATAAGATTCGAAGAAGGCTGTTTGACTTTACTTTACCTGTAAAAGTAGAACAATGGGATTCAGAAGAAAATAAATATAAATACCTTAATACATTTGATATTGATAATCCCAGTAATTCAAACTCACTTTCTGCTTTTTTTATTGATAAATTGGGATTGTCCAATGTTAAAATAGGAAATCAATTTCTTAGCTTTAGGGATATTTTTAAATATTCTTATCTAAAACAGACTGAAATTGATACCGAAAACATTATGGGAGAAAAAGATTGGGCAAAAAATAATAAAAGAAAAGCTACGTTTGAGGTGATTTTTAATATATATGATGATATGTTAGCCGAACTAAAAGCTAGTTTGAAAGAAAAAGAAGCGGAATTGAAAGAAGCGAAACTTCGTTTGGAGGGCGTCGAAGAATTTATTGATAATACAGAAATAGGCGGTATATCTCAATACAGGAAACAGAAGAGGGATTTAGAAAATATTATATTGGGATTAAATAAGGAATTAGAGGAAATTAAAAGCGGAGCTACCTATTCCAATACTCATGTTGAGGAATTGCGAAAAAGTGTATTGTTGGATAAACAGATGTTAGATAGGGATAGAGCGGATGAATGTGAGCAAGAAGAATATATTAAAAAATTACAACTCTTATTGAATCAATATCAGAATGATATTAACAAATGTGAGATGATTCTACTTGGATATAAAGAGATTAATAAATATGAATATATAGTATGTCCTAATTGTTTAAGACCGCTGTCAGAACATCAAGATAGAACAGTGTGTCAAATATGCGGGAAAGAAATGTCAGATAGTATTAGCGACTTGATAAAAATAAAAAAAGATATGCAGTCTTATAAACGAAGGTTTACAGAGTTGTCGAAACATATACAATATGAAGAAGAACGAAAAAAAACTATTCAAAAAGATTTAAAGAGATTGGAAAAAATCATAAAGGAAAAGGAGGCTGAATTAAATCATCTTACAGAAGGATATGTGAATGCTCATTTAGAAAAGATTGAATCTCTGAATTATGAGGTGGGAAAAGCTAATCGTCAGTTAGAAGAAATGGACTTTAGTTTAAAAATGCTTGAAGAACATGAACGCTTGCAAAAACTTTTAAGAGGAATGGAGAAAGATATCGAGGGAATAAGGAAAAATATAAGTATATTAAAAGAAGAGCGGAGTGAAAAAAGTGATGTTATAAAGATGGTTACGACAGAATTTAATCAGTTATTGAAGAAGTTTGAATTCCCTAAATTAGATTATGGATATATTGATGAGACATCTTATTTACCTTATGTTAGAAATAGAAAATATAATGACTTAGGAAGTTTAGGGGGAGTAACCCTCATAGTTCTAGCATATTATTTAAGTATAATGAAAGCTGCAATTAGTAGAAAAGATAGTTTTTATCTCATGTTTTTGATGATAGATAGTCCTAGAAAAAATTTGGGGATTGACGCTTCTCAAGAAGAATTCAGAGATGAAAAAATATTTAATTCGATTGTTAACACATTTATGGAAATGGATAAAGATTATAAAGAAAAGATACAATTGATTGTAGTAAACAATGGCTACCCAGATTTCTTACCACGGGAGTATATTAAAGTAGAATTCGATGCTGCCGGTCAAAAAGGATTGATTGATGATATAGAGTAAGAAAAGAACATATTTTTTTATTCCTACCTTGACACCACCAGATGTCACCGAACGGCTCCTCCAGATCAATCCGTCCCTTGCCAAGGAGGCACGCAAGGTGCTTGACACCAATAAATCTGAGCGGCATATCCGGGGCGGAATGGCGACAAGGGAGAAGTATCTTCATCAGCATGGCTAAAAGGACAGGAGAATAAAAGCAGGACTGCCCCGGATTCTTCAGGGTTTCAGTCCTGCTTTTATTTATTGCCGGCTGCAGGTTTCTGTCGTGTTTATTTTTTTGCATGACAGGTATGTTTTTTTATAATGGCTTTGGAAATAAAAGATTAAAATAGAGGTGGAATATGTTAAGATAGACTCAGTGTATGGACTGGAGAATTTTATGAAGTTATTAAAGCTGGTAATTGTAGATGACGAACCTATTTTGCTGCAGGGGTGTTTTTTGCAAGCACTTTTTCCTCAAAAATGCAGATTGAATTCCTCAAAGTTGCATGGGGAATTTCCCCATTAT
>CALUUL010000126.1 GCA_944323945.1 Candidatus Gastranaerophilales bacterium | reverse complement strand
CCTTAGGAGGGCAATAATTTTTATTTTTCAACTTCCTTTAGTTCCTTCTCAGGCATCAATTTGCGTATCTTTTGTGCCATTAAATAACTATTTTTAATAACTTTTGCAATTTCTGTAATTTTTATTAGGTATCATAATTTTATCAAAAAACTACAACTTTTGATGATAAATTTTTCCAGTTATTTTTCCACTAACAATAAGGTTTTTATCTAATATATTGCCCTTATTTTTATATAATATATTATAGCATATTTGCTGTAAGAAGTAAAGAAAAAAAGAGAATTGATTTTATTTTTTCAATTCTCTTCATCTTCATTATTGTTCTTTATCTCTAATAAATCTTTGTCTTGTGCATTCAGTGGGGAAATGATTGATTTGCCCAGTTCCTTTTCTATATCTTCTCTTGTATTTCTTGCTATGTTTCCACCTCTTCTTGCTATAGATTTATTTTCACTAAAACTTTGTGGATTGCTTTCTTTTGATATTGCTGTTGTCATTACTTCTGCAAGTTGATTTAGTGTCAGTTCAATATCTGTCATATTATCTCTTAAATTTTCTTTCTTTAAGTTTTTTACTGCTTTATATTCCTTTACTGACATTCCAGACCAAGCCTTTGTCATTTCATCTGTGAGTATTGCAAATTCTAGGCTTGTTTTAACTCCTTTGTCTTTCCATTCATCTGTCAATTTTTTTCTTATTTCTATTCCTTTTAGCCTTTCTGTTATCCATCCTTCAGTGTAGCCTTTTGCTCTATATAGTTCAACACCTCTTTCGAATGCTTTTTGTGGGTCTGCTATTTCGTCTAGGCGGTCATTTCCAATCTGTGCAAGCCACATCTTAAATGGTTCTGCTTTTGGGCTAGGAATTGATTGTATAAGCCTTAAAATGCCTTTTGTGTTTAATACATCGGTTAAGTAATGTTTTCCATCAGAAGATTGCAATTTCAGTTGTCCCACATCTTGGGACAACTGACTTCCTTCTTGTTTTAATTTTGTTTTTAATGCGTTCCAATATTTGCGTGGGCGAGGGCTATCAGTTAGAACTGCTATCACATCAACCACACTGAAATACCAATCTTCTTCATTTGCATTCCATTGTGTCCTTATTTTCTTTTCTTCAAATACTTTTATGTTTGACATTTCTTTCTCCTTTTTTATTATAGCATAAGTTTATTTAAAAACCTATTGTTTATCATATTATGCAATAAATAAAGAATCGACTTTATTAACAGACTCGAATCCACTTTGTTTTATGTAGTGTGCATAAGTCTTTAAAGTTATGTTTGAGTTTGCGTGACCAACCCATTTAGATACAGTTATAATAGGTATATTTGCTACAAGGCAAAGAGAGATAAATGTGTGACGCAAGTAGTGTATAGTTGTCTTTTTTATATTGAATTGTTTTCTAAATTTATCAAGCCATCCTTTAGGTGTGCAAGGGTGCATATTCCCACCTTCAAGACTTATCATTAAATAATCTTCATCATATAGACCTGGTCTTTCGCTTACATAATTATCATACCACTTTTTGTATTCGATAAGATAATTAAGTGCAGTCTGTGATAGTGGAATTTCTCTCTTTGATGTCTTATTTTTTGTTTTACAAACATATACACCATAAGTAGAATTATATAATCTATCTCTTTCTATCTTCATTGTCTTTTTTTCAAAATCTATATCTTGCCACCTAAGCCCATTCATTTCACAAGATCTAAGCCCTGTCACTAAAATTAACCCAAAATATATTTTCCATCTAATATCACTTACTTTATCAAGACAATCAAGGAAATAGATTGACTCTTCTTTGCTTAGAACCTTATCCTCGTCTAGTTCATCTGCTTCTTCATCTTCTGGGAATACAAGTTTAATATATTTTGTTGAAGTGTAATTGTCTTCAAGAACTCTATCTCTTACAGCATTATTAAAAATTGTGCTCATAATCCTTTTATATTTTAAGATTGATTCTCTTTTGTAATGTCTTTCTTTAAAGTCAATGAAAGTAAAATAATCATTCTTTTTTATATGCAATGCTTCACAAATTATATTTACACTCTTTTCATTGAGTGGTTTACCATTTTCTGCTTCAAGTAATGTTGTTCTAGAAATATTAAACTGACTACAAAAAATATTTTTTGTTTTATATTGTTTTATAATTTCATCCCATAAAGATTTTTTTAGATAGATTTTTGGTTTACTAATATCCTTGTTTTGTAGTTTATTATAAAATGCCTTCACCATATCGGGAGTCAATTTATCAAAGGTTATTTTTTGAAATTCTTGCTCAAATAGATTTATTGCGTCAATAGCCCTATGACAATATGATTTTGATTTGGTTCTTTCTAGTTCTTTAAGCCATTCTTTTGCATAATCTATAAATCCAACTCCACTTTGTGCTCTTTTTCCATTTAAAATTTCTTCTTGCTCTTTTTTGAATTTATCTTTTTCTTCTCGCAAGGCTTTCATTATTTCTTTTTTGCCTTTTAGATACTCTGGAACTTTCCAAGTTTTAGATTTTTGCTCAAATTTATTAGTTTTTGGATTTTTAATGCTACATTTTATGCGAAAGGATATTAGATTTCCATTTTTATCATAATTCGCTAAATGATACATTTCGTTTCTATTTTTTCTTAAAGTTTCCATATAACCATCCTTAATTCTTATCAATATCTTTTAAAGTTTCTTCTACAGAAGGGAATTCTTCTTGTTCGATTTCAAAATCCAAATATTTAAGGAGTTGAAGTAAATTTACATAAATCTTTGTGCCAGAGTATTTAGCACTTATAGTGCCTTGTCTAATTAATTGTCTTATATAAAACGATGTAACAACTGTTTCAGGGTCATATCTTTTTATAAATTCCAAGCAACCATCAACAGTTCTTAGCATTGAGATATTCTTTATCTTAATCATTTTCCTTCTTCTCCTCCTTTTCTTTTTTACGATTTTTTAATCTATTTGCGAAATCTTGCTTATGTCTTTGCATCTCTTCTTTTGTAGGGAATATAAAATCGTTTGGGTGCTCTGTTTTTAGTGTTTCTAATACTTCATCGGTAGTAAACATTGTGCTCATTCTAATATGAAGTGGTGTTTTATCAAATGTTTCATCTTCCAAGACATAATACTTATTTATTTGGTTTAGTGTAAGGAAGTTTGCTACATTTCCACAATTTGGTGCTCCAACAATACAATATGTGTCTTGGAAAGGTATAAAAGCATATATATTAAATCTTCTAAAAGTCGAATTCACTTTTCCATTAGAAAGTTTGCGTTGCAACATAATTGGTCGTCTTTGGTTGATAATTTCAATCATATCTTCTGCAAATAAATTTTTTTGAATATTAAAGTTTATATCCTTTGAAAAATAAGAATGTTTATTTAAAAACTCTTTTAACTCACTACCAGCAGAATAAGACAGTTTTTCAATAATATTCTTTTTAGCACCATCAGAAGCGAGCCTTGATTTTCTTAGCATTTGAATTAAAATGTTGATTTCTATGTCATCAAGTCTAAATTCGCCAGGCACTAAAATGTCTTCGTTATCACTTGTTAGATAATAGCCATCATAAGGATTGCCTTCAAGTGTGTAGTTAGGCAAGAGATGATTTTTAAACAATCTAATATATTCTTGAATGGTGTCCTTACTAAGTATTACTTTAAATTTTTCTTTAATTATCTCTAAAATATCTAAAACTTTTAGTGGTTCATCTTTTGAAGCATCTTCTGTTAGAACCTTATAGACATAAATTGAATAAAACTTGGTAAATCTATCTTTTTTACCTTTTGGAGTATCTTGGTCATCATAGGCATTTTCAAGTATATTTAACTTTGGATTTTTATCTTTCATCTTCTTTCTCCTTTTGTTATGTTTTAATCATAACACTTTTATTTTAAAATTTCAAATAACAAAACGGGAATATTCCCGTAAGTCTAATTTTTGATATATCGACTTTTTTTGCTTAAAATTTATTCTTTTAAATAAAAATACCTACCGTGAGATGCACGATAGGTATATGTTTTAACTTATCGTACAAGCATTTCCACCTTGTTCATTTTG
>CALUUL010000125.1 GCA_944323945.1 Candidatus Gastranaerophilales bacterium | reverse complement strand
TTTAATACATATTAAATGTCAAAATATATAAAAATGCATTAAAAAAGAGCCTTGTAGGCTCTTATATAAAATGGTGGTGCTAGTAGTCCAGATAGCATTATTCTCTTGATACTTAAACTTAATAATGTCTAATATGAAACAAACTAATAATTAATTTAATAACAACATTAGCTTAATTGACAAAATTTTTATTTAGTATTTCAGGTTATATTGTTATTAGTTATAAAATCTTTCGTATATTTTCATGTTAAAATTAACTTACTTGGAGGTATTTATGGCAAATGAAGTCGCTAAAATTTATAGTGATATAGCAGAGTTACTGAACTTAGCTCGTGCTAAAGCGTACCATACAGTCAATTCCATTATGGTTGAAACTTACTGGAAAATCGGACAGCGTATTGTAGAAGAAGAACAGGGAGGTGCTTCCCGTGCGGAATACGGAGCAAAACTTATCGAGAATTTGTCAAAATACCTCACCGATACTTTCGGTAAAGGCTTCTCGGAAGCAAATTTAAAGAATATGCGACAATTCTATCTTACATACCCAGAATTCGACACGCAGTGCGTAGCGAATTTATCCTGGACAAATATCAGGACTATTATCAGAATTGATAACAAGCAAGAGAGAGATTATTATTTAAAAGAGGCAGCAGAGCAGAATTGGACATCACGACAGCTTGAACGCAATATCAAAAGCGGGTATTATCACAGGCTTTTATCAACTCAAGCAGTAGTAAATAACACTGAAAAATGTTTGCCTGCCGTTATTGATACAAAAGAATTTATTAAAGATCCGTATGTCTTGGAATTTCTTGATTTGCCTGAAAATACCGAAGGCAAAGAAAGTGTTTTAGAATCAGCTTTAATCAATAATTTACAGAAGTTTTTACTTGAACTTGGCAAAGGATTTTCTTTTGTTGCCCGCCAATTCAGAATTAGCACCGAAACCGATCATTTTTATGCAGATTTGGTGTTTTACAATTATCTGTTAAAATGCTTTGTGGTTATTGATTTGAAGACAACAAAGTTATCCCACGCAGACATCGGGCAAATGGATATGTATGTCAGAATGTTTGATGAATTAAAGCGTGGTGCAGACGACAATCCGACTATCGGCATAATTTTTTGTACGGATAAATCAGAAACTATGGTCAAATATTCTGTGTTGCAGGAAAGCCAACAGATTTTTGCAAGTAAGTATAAAACTGTTCTTCCTACAGAAGAAGAACTTGCGGATATGATTCAAAAAGAAAATATAAAATTGTTGTACCTAAAAGATAAATAACTCAAATAGTTGTCATTATTATGTTGATTAAAATAAATTTAACAGGAATTTAACGGACGATGGTAAGAAATAATTTACAAAATCAGAATAACGATTCTAATGCATCAGCATCTGCTTTTGGCTGGGATTTTCAAACAAATGCAGCAATTTTGTTAATGCTTGAAAATATTAAATCCGCAAAATCTATAAAAGTGGAAGCTCAAACAGAAGATATTGAAATTAAGTTGGAAAATAACAATATAATTTATTCTCAAGCAAAGTCAATAGAAAATATAGATTCAACTGCAAATCTATTAAGTAAATTAAAAGAAGGAATTAGAACATTAAACAATGCTTATAATAATGGAGATGCAGAAAACTTAATTTATATTACAAATCATTCAAATCCATTTAACGATAAAGCATCAATCCAATATTTTATAGGAAGAACAAAATTAGGTTATAATGAATTACCTCAAAAATGTAAAGAAAAAATTGCTCGTATCATAACCCAAAATAATTATTCTATTGATATAAATAAATTAAAAGTTTATGTACTACCTTTTTATGGCAATGATAAAAATAATCGAAACAAGGCAATTAAAGAAGCTGTAAGTGAGTTTTTAGAACAGCTTGATATACATTCTCCTTATACTCCACGAAAAATGCTTGAGATATGGCAACAAGATTTTTTCCATAATGCAACAATTCCTAATTCGGCTATACAAATAAAGAAAAAAGAAATGATGTGGGCTTTAATAGCTGAAGCTTGTAATTTTGATAGACATGATAAATACTTACAAGATTGTGATGATGCTATAATCAATGAAATAGAACATAAATACCGAGCAATTATAGACAATAAAACTGAAGAATTTATATTTATCAACAAGGTATTAAACGATTTTGTAGGTTATTTAAATAATTTAACTTGGAAAGAACGAACAGAAAAATTTATTAATGAAGAATATGGTCAATATTTAAATGAATTTGATATTAGCAATATAGATGAATATACGAAAAGTTGCTTAGTAAAAGTAATTCTAAGTAAAATAATTTCAAATCGTTATATTATAGATAAAATTAAAAAAGGAGCCAATATATGCGATTAAAAAAATTAAAAATTATATTTGGCTTATTTAGTAGAACTTTTTATTTTGAAGATAACTATAATTTAATCTACAGTAAAAAAAATAGTGTCGGTAAAACTACACTTCTTCGAGCTTTATTGTATTCCATGGGGTTTAATATTCCAAATACAAAGAATTTTAAATTTGAAGAATGCAAATTTGAATTAACTATTAATACTGATTCAAATAAAGATCTTTTGATAAAAAGAAGAGATGCTTACTGTTATGTCCAAAATATTACAGATAGTAAAGAACTATATTTTTCTATACCTGCAAATGTTCAAGAACTGCATAGTCTAATTTTTGAAAATAATAATCAAAATATTATTGATAATATACTAGCACCGATGTATGTAGATCAAGAAAAAGGTTGGACATTACTTAATAGAGGTGTTGTGATTGGTTCTATTCGTTTTAATATTGACAAATTTATTCAGGGGGTAGGAGACATTAATTGTTTTAATTTATATGAAGAGTTATCGTATATAGAATTTCAAATAAAAAAGTATAGAAGTATGTTATCTGTTGCTAATTATCAAAATCAAATTAACAAATTAAATAAAATTACAGAATATGATTCATATAATGATAAACTCGAAAAAGAGATTGCTCTCCTTGAATTTGAAAAAAGACCTTTAATTATTGAGCAAGAACGTTTAACGAATGTGCTAAAGAAGAATATGGGATTCCGTAAATATATTACAGATATGAAATTACATGTTATAGACGAAAATGGTAATAGAACCCCTGTAAATGAAAAAACTATTGAAGGCTTTAAAGATAATATAAATTATATTGCAGCTAAAATAAATATTGTCAATTCAAAAATTTCAAATATTGATAAAATGATACAGATATATAAACGTAAACAAATCAAAGATAATTTATTATTTCAAACAGAAACAGAGGATATTATCTCAAAATTTGATTCAGATATTTCTAAAATAAACATTAATTATATCAGTGTTGAAAATATGATTAAAAAACTTGAAAAGCAAAGAACAAAACTTAAATCAGAAATTGATCAAAAGACTAAAAGCAATAATCAACTTATAAGTGAATTGCATAATTATATTTCGAATTATGCAAAAGAAATGGGAGTAGATGAAAGATATGTCAGTGCGTCAAATGATTATATTTTTACATCTGATTTAAAATCCTTAAGTGGTGCCATTTTTCACTGCATAGTTTTTGCATTTAGGCTTGCTTATATAAAAATACTTGAAGACTATAAACATATAAATGTCCCTATTATTCTTGATTCTCCTAGAGGGAAAGAAGTAGATGATTTGAATATTCATAAAATGATTGAAATATTAAAACGAGATTTTTCTAATCACCAATTGATAATTGCATCAATTTACAATTATGATATTGATAATCTTAATATAATTGAATTGAAAAATTGTCTTATGGAAAATTTTGATTAAATATAAATTTTTTTAACTTTATATATTAAAAATTTTTTGTAAAACAATTATTCGAAAATTTATAACAATTATCCGTGCAATGTTAATAGCAACATAAATTAATTTCTTGCAAAAAAATAAAAAAAAGTGCTAAAATACTGATACCCTAAAAATATCTTAAAGATAGATATAGCAAGAAGTTTAGCCCAAAATTCAAAAGTAAGAAATGGGAATTTTAAACACGCTAATGGGAAGTTAATGGGAATTTGGGGATTTTGTCCTAAAATCCGC
>CALUUL010000124.1 GCA_944323945.1 Candidatus Gastranaerophilales bacterium | reverse complement strand
AATTAGTCTTCTTGTTTTTATTCTATTATTTTCTCAATTGATTTATGATTCAATTATATCCCAATCATTTTTATTAAAAACCTTTTCATAATCAAATTTACCCTTTGGTGTGGCCACAACTAACAATTTTCTGGGTCTTGTCATAGCCACATATACCATCCTAGAATATTCACTATTTTTATCATTTGATAAAAGCACTGTCGGTGTTATAGTATTCCCTTTAATTGATTTTATTACAAGCATTAACGCATCAAAAGTAAATCCCTTAACTCCATGTATTGTAGAATAAAAATATTTTTCTTGTTTAGTTGTTTCAAAATACCTGTATAAAAATTCTTGTTTAAAATTTGGATAGTTTTTATCCCTAGTTTTCATTTTAAATATCTTATTAATATCTTGATTAATTCCATTAGAATCAAAGAATTTTTGCAATTTATCTTTTGTAGATATAAACCATTTTTCTAAGGTCAATAATGGAGATGATATACAATTAACCACAGCTTTTACAACATTATCAAATGTTAAATTGTTAGTCCCATAAACCTTATCTTTAATTACATCTTTATTATATTTTTTGATGTCTCCTTCCAAAATTAAGTATGTTACCTTATCACAATAGTTCCAAACGTTTTTACGATTGCCAGAAAACCAATCATAGGAAGCACGTGCAAGATATTCCGTCATTTTACAATCGGACCACATGTTTTTTATTTTTAAGTTATTGTTGATTTGTGCACGTTGCACTATCGCAGTATTATTTATATCAATATTTTCTTCTTCACATTTATTTAAAAACCATTTTATTGGTTTTTCTTTATCATTAATATTATAAATTAACAAAATAGGTTTTATTGAGCAATCTTTATTTTCTGCTGTTGAAATATATTCCTTTTCCGATGAAAGTAACATGGAAAATGGCTTTGTGGCATTGCAAATCAGTTGAGAACTTCTTCGATTGGTCTTCAATTTTAAATGACTCCAATTACTCATGCTAAATTTTTCCACGAAGCCACTTACATTTGCATTTCTCCATTCATAAATTGCTTGGTCTGGGTCACCAATTAAATTAACAACAATTCCGTTATCTACAAAAATATCTATAATATCCATTTGCTCTTTTGAGGTGTCCTGTGCTTCATCAATGAATATTACTGGATACCTAGCCTTTATGCATTTTACCAATATTGGAAACTTTAATAATAAATTATACAGACAATATGGAACATTTGCCTGAGTAATTATGCCATTATTTATTAAAATTTTTAGATTTCTTTCACAACACAACGGTGTATTTTCGCAATACGATTTTACTTCAACATTATTTTTAAGTAATTTCCCATCTTTTTGAAAGCGAAAAGTATTAATTTCTTGATTACAAGACTTTTTATAACACGAAGCCTCCCAGCCTAATCCATCGATTTGATTTGATATAATTGTAATAGGTCTTTTTTTATATATTAAATAACCAAATCTTAGTAAAATCATATCAAAAAAGCTATCTAATGTTCCAATATAATGTGGATAATTAACGCCATTCTCTATATGACAATCTTTTTTGATTTTATTTTCTAATTCTTTGCTCGCTATATTAGTAAACGAGAGTAAGGCAATTCCGGAATGTTTTTGCTTCCAATTCAATAAAAATTTTTGATATTTGAGTGCAACTGATGTTGTTTTACCGCTTCCTGGACATGCCTGAAGAACTACATTCCCTTGAGAGTTTATAAACTCTTCTTGCTCATTATTAGGTATCATAGTTCATCTCCCGTAACATATGAGATTGCATCTTCAATATATTTAGGTATTTTAAATTCAGAAGAACTAATTTTTTCTATTAATTTTTGTGCAATTACAGCCTTATCTTGTGGTCTTGAGTTAATAAAAAGCCATATTGTTGTAGCTTTTTCATCTTCAGATTGTAAAGAATTAACAATCTCTTCAAGGTTCTTCCCCGATGTCTTATGAATTTCTTTTAATATATTTAGCATTATTTCTTGATTTGAAATGGCTAATTCATACTCTAGAGTTTTCTTTGCTTTTGAGACGCATATTCCTTTTAAGTCAGAAATAGTTTCATCTATTTTGTCGCATCTATCAGATTGAGTTCCAGAACTAATTTTTTGAGAAATTTCAGCTATGTTGGTATAATCATAATCAATTTCCTTAGATATATATGTATTTATATCCTGTTTATTTGTACATCTGTCATCGTCTGTAATGATAGCAGATTTTATATATAATGAATTATTTTCTTTTAATGTAAGAAGTTTTATAAATGGCTCGAAAGCCACTCCGTCAATATTTATTAATTCGACGCAATAATCTTCTAAACTTTTATTCATTTTTTTTGCTATTTCATTTATTATTAATGATTCACTAATTCCTTCTACAAAAATAACTCCTTTAGCAAAAAATAATTGTGATTTTGTAACATCCATATACCTTAATAAATAATCTTTGTCATTATTATTGGTTGTTTCCGAATTATCTTTCTGAACAATATTTGTATCTTGAAGTGATATACATTTTATTTTGTTTTCTACTTCGCATAAAATATTCAAATTATCTAAATCAGCCTTTGAAACCAGACTAGGCGAATGAGATGTATAAATTATTTGGACATTAGTAATCAATTTACACTGCTTATCAAAAAATGATTGCAATAATTGTTGTAGTTGTGGATGTAAATGAGCTTCTGGTTCTTCAATAAGAAATATTTTTGAATATACTTCATCATTTGTCTGAGACATATCTCCCAAAACTGTAGCTATATATAGAATATTATTATAACCCAATCCATTTTGATATATTTCTAAGGAAAAATGTTGTAATTCTAATAGTTTATTTTTTATTAAACTATCTATTTCATTTTCTTCAAGAAGACGCTCAACATCTACAAAAAAGCCATCATTATTTTCAAGTTTATAATCATTCAAGTTATTGTCAGTGATAAATTTCTTTATTTCTTCATTATCCACAAAAGTCCATTTAGGAATAAACAATGTTTTTAATGATGATGTAACATTTTCAAACTTTGGGTCAATGAAATTTAATTCTATGCGCTGACTATTAATTTTTTCAATTTCAGATAAATTTGTATTTATAATCTTTTTTGCTTTTGTAATTTTTTCGTTTGACAGGATTTCTTTATTAGCATTAAAAATCTCAGATAATAGAGAATTTTTTTCACTTTCATCAACAAAAAGAGATGAAACTAAATTGCCAATTTTACTATTTCTAGATGGATAAAGGTCATTTTCTACATTTCTTAGTGCATTGAGATATGATAATTTTATTGTGTCAAAAAACTCACCAGAAAGATTATTACCTTCATATTTTCCTCCCCAAGTTTCATATTTAATTTTATCTTCTCCTTGCTTGTTTTTTTCAATCCTGAATCTTATATGATATTCTCCCTTAGTAGGATTTTCTGGGTCCCATATTTCAATTAAATTCTCAGGAACATCAGACAAAAACACATCTATTTGTGCTGTTGTTTCTCTTGTACCATTTTTATTTATATGGAAATCAGACATTGAAAAATAAATATTTTTTTTATAATCACAAATAGATGTTGCTATTCTTATAGCATCTATGATTGCCGTTTTGCCAATATTATTTGCACCTATAATTGCATTTATTCCTTTATTAAACTTTAATTCCACGCCGTTTTTATCAATAATTCTAAAATTACAAATTTTTAATTTTTCAATATACATTGTTTTTACTTCCTTTTAAACCTAATTTAATAATAGAACGACATAAACATTGTTAAAAAAACACTTTTATGTTAAATTTTAAAATACTTTTGATTTTTGCTTGTTGGTTTGTCGGGTTCTGTCATTCCAATTAGTCCAGCGTCTAAGGCGGGTTGCAAATAGTTTATTCTGAATCCTAAACGAGATTTTAGGTTTAATTTTTCCATAAGTTCCGTTGCTGATTGTGGATAACTTTCAATCACTTTCATAAGTTCTGTGATTTGATTGTTTATATGGTTGTAATGATTTCTAGTGTCGGTTATTATATCTTTAATCGCTTTGTTTATTACATCTAGCATAAACTCAATGAAAATATTAGATTTACCCTGACTAGTCGATAATGTGATTGCATTGTAATAATCTTCTTGGTTATCTTTAATAATGCTTTCGATAGGTATCCAAGCAAA
>CALUUL010000123.1 GCA_944323945.1 Candidatus Gastranaerophilales bacterium | reverse complement strand
TTTACAATATCAGGTTCTGATTCATTATAGTATGCGATATCTTCTCTCATATCATATTTTGCTATAATTTCATTCGATTTGAATATTTCATCCAATGCAACTGATAAAGTTTTACCTTCTGCTTCGAGCTTTGCAGCTAGAGCAGAAGCAACTATAATTGCTTCTGAAGCACTTTTTTCTCTCATTGCTATTGCAATTCGTCCTGCTTTTGATTTTATTAACTCTTCGCTTCCTATAATCATTCCGCCTGATTCTTCTCCGCCAAATATCATTCTTGGATTTTTGCCAAGATTTACTTCATAGCCGAATACGTCAGTTACAATTACGTCTTTTTCAGGATTATTGATTAACTGCATTTCAACTTTTTTCATAATATTTGCGATTTCTTTAAAGCCAACGGGTACATTTACAACTTTTATATTGTTATATTTAGCCCACTCATCCCAAGATTTTGCGCTTGCTGTTGTTTTTATCATAAATCTCGGATGATTATTCCATTGTCCTGAAGCTTTTAATTGTTTTGCCCAGAAATCCATAATCAATAAGAAAGATTGATTTGCTGTATATATGCATAATATTCTGTCATTATCAAGCTCAGAATAACTTATACCTGTCTTATCAAGAAAATCTATTGATTTTTTGTCTTCTATTTGACATACGGTTAACCTGTCATGATCCGGGTCTGTAATTAAAACTACTGTTCCTATCGGATATTCTTTTAATTTTTTATCATAGTTTAATGTATCAATAACAGGGAAATATGAACTTCCGTCTTGTTTTTTACCAAGTACTGTTGCATCAACAGAATAATCGTAAAAACATTTATTGCCTTTTGGATCTGTATCATATTTACCTATTCCATGGAAGAATGGGTCTTCTTCTATATTCATCCAATCAAATTTTTCTGTAATATTGAATGCAGTTAATATTTTACTTAGAGTATTATATGCACTGCCTCCTACATTTTCTATAATAATTTTATTTTTGATTCCTTTTATTAAATCAAGATTTTCTTTATTTGCTACGCCTTTTTCTAAATATTCTTTATATAAATCAATACCATTATTGATTGTTTTCATAAAGGATTCATTGATTAATTCATCATCAGATTTTGCAATTCTAATTTCGTATTTGCCATCTTTCTCTACAATTGCAAATATTTCTTTTATTTTATCTACAAATTCCATTGACTCTTCAGGTAAATATTGGCTGCCTTGAGAGTTTAAATCTTTCGTTGCATTCTTAACACTTATGCCGTGGCTTGAAGTTATATATTCACCGCCTAACAAATCAAGTTTAAAGCATAAAAATGATGCAAGCCATATCGGCATTGTTTTTCTTTCATATGTTGTAAGAGTCTCTATTCCTTGTGCGGCTTGTACTCTTGCTATTAAATCTAAAAATTTATCGGAATTATATCTTACTTCTCTACCGGCAAGCTTAATAAGTTTCTTGCCTTTATACTTTTCTTTAGCAACCAATGCTTTTGCATATGTAGCAAGCATTATACCCATTATATTTATTGGGAAACGAACATCATATGGGTATAAAATATTCTGTGGACCTCTAATTCCTGCGGTTGAAACAGCTGCTTCTTTTTCATAATTTTTCAGCCAGTTATCTAAATTTAAACCTTCAGGATTTGTATTTGCATCATATGGTTTTAAATGCTCTTTCTTCAATACAAATACCATTTCATCTTTATTGTTTATGTCTATATACTTATTGTTTTTAATGTATTCAGGAGTATTTTTTTCAACTGATTTATATAATTCTTGTTCTAATGTTTGGGCTGTCATAACTATCTCCTTTGTTGTTATCATTGTTTATGATACTAAACACATACCGACATAACAAGTACCTGCAAAAACTACAATTTATCCCTTTGTACATATTATATAAATAGGATTATAAGTTAGATATACTTTATTGTTTTGTGTATGGTTTTCTTTGTATTTTTGTTCAAAATCTTTTAGTTTCGTTTTTGTTAATTTAATTTCTTTTATTGCATTTGTACCGGTATATTTTAAATGTTTTAGAACTTGCAATGGAGTTTCAAAATCAATTTTAATTTTATCTTCTTTTTTTATAATAATTTTCTGTGTATTTAGAAAGTTTTTCATTGATGATATAGAAGATATTTCGTTTCCAATATTAAATATAGATTTAATTTCTTTTAGATTATCTTCTCCAAAAATTGAAATTGCCAAAATGCCACCATCATCTAATGCATTTATTAATTTCGACAAAGTATCTTCTATGTTTGAACACCATTGCAAACAGGCGTTTGATATAATCAAATTATATTTTTTATTTAGGTCGATATTTTCAATATCCCCTGCAATAAAGTTGCATTCTTTATATATCCCTTGTACGTATTTTTTTGATTCCTCAACAATATCATTCAAATAAAGTTCTGAAAATATGAGTTTGTCTGCTATTTCTTTTGTTAGTATTCCTGTTGCACAGCCAATTTCAAAAATTTTATTATATTCTTTCTTTGGAAGTAAACTTATTAATTCTTTTGCCATTTTTTTTTGTACTATGGCATTTTCATCATATGTTTTTAAACTCTTTTTAAATCTTTTCTTTACGAGTGATTTATCAATCATATAAAATCACTCCAGTTTTTGTATGAATCAAAAATATAGTGCGAATTCTCTATTTCTTTAATTTTTATATTTCTTTCTTCCCAAAAGTTCAACATATTTTTAAATGGAAATATTCTGTCTTTTGTTGATAAAAAAGCTGTATCGAATGGTAGAAAGTTATTTACTTTTAAATCTCTTATTGCAATTAATTCTTCTTTTAATTCATTTAGGGAGCGAGAAGTATATTCTTGTAGATTTTTTGTTGCGGAAATTTTCTTCATAAATTTAGAGCAGGACATTTCATTAAAATTAGCAACAGTCAAATCATATATGTTTTTGGGGATTCCGTAATTATCATCTATTGGTTTTAATGTCCCATTGATTGCAATATATCTGTTAAAATTTTTATATTGTTCATAGAAATAATTGCAAACAAATACGCCCATTGACCAAGCTATTAAGTATTTCTTTTCATAATTAGAAAAATCAAAAGCAGGTGTTTCTATAGTTCTATAATCAAAAAGTGTTAATATATCATAATTTTGTGCACCTAAATCAGAAACGATTTTCTCATCCATTCCCCAACCGTTAAAAAATACAATAAGATTTTTATTATTTTCTTCGTTTAACCATTTATATTGCATTATAAAACCTCTTTTACAGTATCAATTACAGTTTTAAACTCATCAAAAGTAATATCAGATGTTAAAGATAATCTCAAACGTGATGTATTTACTGGTACTGTCGGTGGTCTTACAGGTAATATATAAAAGCCTTTTGCCCTTAATTGTTCCGCTATTTTAACTGTTTTGTTATTTTCACCTATAATGACAGGTACTATCTGTGTCTCACCATTGTCTTTTATATAATTGTGTGCTTCTTTTATAAGAGTATTTAATTTTTCTGCTTTTTGTCTTACTGTATTGAATTTCTCCTCGATTAAGAAATTTGACCACATTATATTTACAGGTGGAATAGCTGTTGAAAATATAAATGAATTTGCTTTGTTTATTAAGTAATCAATTATTGTTCTATTTGAAACACAAAATGCCCCCATTGATGCAAATGATTTACCCAATGTTGCCGTAATTATATCTACGTAATTTAGGATGTTATCTCTATCTGCGATTCCTGCCAGATTTTTACCGTATATTCCGAAAGCATGTGCTTCATCTATCATTAAAAGACAATTATATTTCGTCTTAAGTTCTATTAGTTTTTTTATGTCTGCAATATCGCCATCCATACTAAAGACAGACTCTGATATTATTATTGCTTTCTTATATTCATTTCTATGTTTTATTAAAAGTTCTTCTAAGTTATTGTAGTCAAAGTGTTTGTATCTGAAAAATTTTGCCGAGGATAATTTCATTCCATCAATTATACTTGCGTGATTTAGTTTGTCAGAAAAAATTACATCGTCTCTATTTACTAATGATGATACAACTCCTAAATTGCATTGATAGCCTGTATTAAATAAAAGACAAGCTTCTTTATTAAATATTTTTGCAAGATTATCTTCTAATTTTTTGTATACTGTTGATGTTCCGGTTAGTAATCTTGATGAGGTTGAAGATAATATAAATTCTTCGTGAT
>CALUUL010000122.1 GCA_944323945.1 Candidatus Gastranaerophilales bacterium | reverse complement strand
ACAAATTACTAGTTATCTCTTTCTTTATTTGTTTTATTCCAAAATTGCCACCAATGTCTTTTATTATCTTCTGCAGTTCCTAAAAGATAAGTTTGATATTGTGCATTCGCTCTAATTCTTTCACTTTTTTCTTCTTCATATAAATTTTTAAAATATTCAACTTGTTTTTTCTGCTCATTTAATTGATTTTCATAGCTTTGCTTTATTTCTTCTAATCTAGTTTCATAGAAGTTTATTAAAGTTTCATTTAAACTATTATTTTCTTCTTTTCCTTGTAAATTTGTACTTTTAATATCGTTTTCTTTTAAACTTATGTTATTTCGTTTAAACCTGTTTATTTGTTTTTCTTTTAAATAATTATAACCATCACTAGTTATTTCCCAGTCATTTGAAGAATTTTTTATCATATAACCTTTATTCTGTAATTCTTCTTTTTGCTTATATATTGCTTGTGGTGTTATTCCTAAATCACTTGATACTTGCTTAATTAAAAACATTTATATTCTCCTTTCAATCAGTTTAATTAAGTATAAAACAACTTTAATAAACTTTAATAATTTTTAGTTGTTTTCAGTTTACTACACTTTATTTTAATTGTCAAACATTCTTATATTCGCTAGAAATAATAACGCTTTAAACTAGTTTTAAACTAATTTTAACATTGCACAAAAGATAAATTTTTAGCAATAATAACTAAATTTTATACATTTTTCAATTAAACTGTATTTTAAACTAATTTAATAACAATACCAGAGAGAGTAAGGGAGTGAAAAAGGCAAAGTAATCCCATAAAACAAAAATTACTTTGCTTTAAACAATACCGTCGGTCGATCGGTCGTTCAATGTTAGTAAAGTTCAAACATTCCAGTTTGATACAACATAGTCTAATTTAGACAACACAAGTTAATCCATGTCATAAGTTGTAAATCCTCTTTAACTTTCCACCCCAAATTCTTTATATATTGCAGGTTTTCGATTTGTATGAGTTCCTGCTGACGCACAGCTTATATTACTAACATATAAGCAATACGAGGCGACTCTCTGCATGGGCTCGTCCACACCCCATAACCTTATTTTTTAGGTGTCAGTTACTTTGCATTTTCTCCACCCACTTAACTTAAATTTAAGTCATATTTAATTGTAATTGAATAAAAAATAGAGAGTACAATTCAATGCACTCTCTAAGCAAAATTCTCTTAAATACTTTATAGTTTATTTCAATTCGTTTAAATTCTTTTAAGTTTTTTTAAGTTTTGTATTGACATTTCTACAAAATTTCGTTAAACTATATATATCGAAGGTAGTTGTTTTGAAGAATACCTTCAGAATATTTGCCTTTCGACCGCAATTCGAAAGGTTTATTTTTTTATCTCTTATTCAATTGAAATTATAATATATTAAATAAAAAGAAATGTCAACGATTTTTGGTGACATTTTTCTTTTTGTTTTACACAGATATTCTATTTCACTACAAAAAACTACATTTTAAGTTAAAATTTTTTTCTTTTCTTTTACTAGGACGAATATATTTTTCTGCAGTAATAAATACTCTACCGCATTGTAATGAGATTTATATTAAAATGTACTGCTATCGCTTATATGGTCTAACTTATAAGCAATTCCACTAGGGGACACCCCTCCTTCGCTCGTACCTCGCTCACCCCCGTTTTATTTGAGAAAGAAATAAAGTTATATACCTTAAATAAAAAAATGCCTTAAAATTGATTTTCGAATAAATAAAATTGTAATTTTTATATCTGCAGAACAAATTAAAAAAAAGAATAAAAAAATAAAATTTGACATATAATAAAAAATGTATTATAATACAATTACAGATTGAAACTATAACCAGTCAATCGACACCGAATATATGAGTAACGGCATATATTCTTTTTTTTTGCAAAAAAAACAGGAGAGCTAAAATAACGGACGCTCCCCTGAACTAAATTTAATTAGTTTTTAGTGTCTTGATCTTTGTACTTTTGCAGTTCTTTTTGTAATTCTTCAATTTTTTGTAATAGCAAAAATACTAAATTATAACCAGTCAAAATTTCGACACCTCCCTTCTATAAGGGATTTACCCTACAAAGTAGGGTTGGTGCTAGTATATATCAAATTCGACAATTTGTCTACTTACTGCCTTTATTATTATTTTTTTCATAATCATTTATTGCAAATTGTAACGACTGATTTACAACCTCATTTATAGATAAATCTTCTTTTCCTGCAATTGATTTAATTTTATCAAGTATAGACTCTTCAATTCTTAAAGTATATTGCACATACTTTGTACTTGTTTTCTTATGATATGCTATTCCCATTATAAAATCACCCTTTATTAGTTTAACAACTTTATAATGTATAAGATACACATATATTGTACTTGTATTTGACACAAGTGTTTTATACTTGTATAATTATAAAGAGGTGATAATGATGTATTCAGATATAGCATTACAAGTAGCAATTAAATTTAATGAATTACCTGCTGAAAAACAAATACTAATAATGCAATCAATTCTTATAATTGCAGAAGTAATTGCATTTTTCTATATAAGGCATATTACTAAAACAAATTAAGCAAGACCAAACGGAATTGCTAATTTTATATTAGCAATGTAGTGCGGTAGCTCTAGGGTAGAAAATACTTTGTATTTTCGTAGGGGCGAGAATAGCCCCTGCAATACCTATGCTTTAGTATAGGTATTGTTCTGCAGAATAAAAAAATATACATGCCGTTTTGGTATGTTTTTTTATTTCTGCAGGAGGGGGTCAAGGGGATCACCCTTGCAAGTTTACCAATAATTTTTTCGTTAGAAAAATATTTTGGTATAACTTGCTACACCAAAAATTTTGTGTTATAATATAGTTGGTCGCTGGAGGTGGTAAAATGAATTGTGAAAAATTTACAAGAAATCAGTCTGGTAATATATTGGTGCATTGTGATAGAAGTGATCCAAATAGGACTTACAAAAATCAAGAAATAGACCATTCAAAAACTTATTTAAATTATAATCTTGCACCAGAGCATACAGGAATGACTGACTATGAATTTATGAAAAAGAGATGTGAAGAATTTAAGGTGCTAAAAAGAAAAGATGTTAATTGGCTCGTTTCTTGGGTTATTACTATGCCTACAGATTACAAAGGAAATAAAGCATTGTTTTTTAGAGAAGCATATAACTTTATGGCGAATAGATATGGTAAAGGCAATGTTGTTTCTGCTTATGTACATTTAGACGAAACAAGTCCACATATGCACTTTTGCTTTGTTCCTGTTATATTTGATAAAAAGAAACAAGAATATAAAGTAAATGCAAAACAATGTATAAATAAGGTGGAATTAAAGCAAATACACCCTGAAATGCAAGAATATTTAGAAAACAAACTGCAGACAAAGGTTAATATTTTAAATGGAGCAACTGCAGAAGGAAATAAAACTGTTGAGCAACTGAAAAATGAAGAAAAAATAAAAGAAAAGGCTATAGTTGAACTTATACAAAATCCTACTGAAGAAATAAAGAAATCTGTTATAGAACAAATTCCTGTTGAACAAAAAGAAAATATCATAGAAGAAGAAATTGAAATAATAAAAAATGAATTAAAAAAAGATCCTAAATTTATTCAAATGTGTCAAAATAGAGCAATGTCTGAAAACGAAAAACTAGAAGAACTTGAAATGCAGATAGAAAACTTAAAAGGAAAAAAGAATTATATTGAAGAAAGTATCGCAGAATTAGAACTACACCATAAAAAGCAAAGAAAACAACTTGCTGAAGAATTTGAAAAAGAAAAACAAATAAATAATGCTCGAATAATTGAAATGCAAAATACAACTATTGAACAAGAAAAAGATAAACCTTCTTTTTGGAACAAAATAGCCGATAAAATATTTAATTTTAAAATTGTTGCAACTGTTAGTTTTGTAATGTATCAACTTTCTAACAAAGTTCCTCCAGAAAGAATCTTAAAAAATGTAAAACATTTTAGAAAAAATTATGATAAATATGTAGAAAACCCAGAATTAATACAAAGAGAATTAAAAATAATGGAATATATGGATATTGGTCTAAGTAAAATTGAAGAAAGTGAAAAAATAGATTTAAATAAAGAAAAATCAAGAGATGACTACGATTTAGAATTGTAAAATATAAGTAGGGTAAATAAAATACCCTACTTATAAATTGTAATTT
>CALUUL010000121.1 GCA_944323945.1 Candidatus Gastranaerophilales bacterium | reverse complement strand
AAAGATTTTGTATCCAATTATAAATTTTTGTTACCAGATATTCCACAACAAAAATTATTTGCAGCAAAAGTGCAAGAAATAGAGGCATATATAAAAACACAACAAGCGGAACTAGAAAATGCCAAAGCCATGTTCCAATCCCTCCTCCACTACTCCTTCACCGGCGAACTAACTCGCCACAAATTTGGAGGTGATGCAAATGGCTAAAACTCAAAAAGATATAGAAAACTATCTCAATGATTTATATGATACTGTAATTTCAAATGGTAAGACTCATGATGAAGCACTTGCTATAACGTCAGATATTTGTAATTTATTAATTTCTCCTACGATTAGTTCTACCCTTATGATGTTTGAAGAAGCTGTCAGAGGAAGTGATTTTATAAGAAAAATAACAGGCCAAGAGGCTTTTTCTCAATCAAAAATAGAGAACACACAACTTGATAAAAACAGCTATAAAAAAGCTCTTATACAGATTCTTGAAAAATGGTCAAAACAAGCTGAAAAAAGTTTATTGCCAACAAATAAATCGGCTCAAGAAATTATTACAAATTTTGCTAATGCAATATTAGAGCCAGATACAGAAAAAATTATCATAGAACCTGCTATTGGTACAGCTAGTTTACTTTTAAATATAAATTATAATCAAGTCTTAGGTTGTGATATTAATGAACGATTAGTAACTTTTGCTAGAAACTTGCTTGGATTAAGTGATAAAGATAATTATCACATATATTCTAACAATAGTTTAAATAAAGCTATAACTAAAACGGATTCCTCTAATCAAGAAGTTAATGATATAGATGATGATAACATTTGGAATAATAAAGGTTTATTTATTTTTGACCCTCCGATAGGAAATAAAATGCAAAAAAGTAGTATGTTAAAGTCTCATACTATGGATATATTGAAAAATTCTACAGAAAATTATGTGTTATCAGAAGTTAACTTTTTATTAAATTTTTTGGCTTTTGCTCAAAATGATTCTTATTGTCTATGCAAAATGCCAAGCTCTTTTTTACACTCAAGACAAAAAGATTTGGATGCATTAAGAGAATATATAATTACAAATAATCTTCTTGCCGTAATAAAAGATGCTGATAATTTTATAATTTTATTTCTGCAAAAAAATAACGAATCATTAATGGATTTCCCTCTTTATACAATAAATTATGATTCTGACTTGAGTGATGAAATTATAAAAAATATAATTACAAAACAAGATATAGATATTACGTTAAATCAAAATATAAATAAACTAACTAGGTCAGAAATTCTTGATGAACTTGCAGGTAATATAATCCCGATGCCAAGTTCTAAAATAGATGTAAAAAAATACGAAAAACCTGTTTATTATTTTAATCAATTAGTTAATTATGAAAGTGATATAAAGTCTCAAGTAATTACAATAGGAGAAAAATTATTAGAAAATAAATTCATTGATTTAAGTGAAGAAAGTAATCAAAATTTAAAAAACCTAATAAATGATTATTGCTCAATAATTCCAAATATTGAATCTACTCAAGCTCAAGAGGAAGAATCCATTACAACAATGCAAGAAAATATGGATATTCGACAATACTGGTTCAATAATGACGATGGAATTAGTGAAGTATTAAAAAATAGTTTTATAAAAATTGTGCCCAATTATATAAATAAGCAAAATGAAATTTGTAATTTAGACCCTTATTTAATCGATATAAAAGAATATTTCAGTTATCTTAATATTTTATATAAAAATAACTATCTAAAATATGAAAATAAAAAATTAATACTATCATTACAGAAAGAAGTAATATATTCTAATTCTGAAGATTTTGAAATAATAATTAAACCTGAAAAATATAAATCGCATAATTTTTCATTAAATGTTCCATTAAGTTTAATTTCATCTAAACAAAAAGCTTTGTATGATAATTTATGTAAATATTGGTTTAATTATCAAGAAAATTCGAACAAAGATTTATTTGGAGAATATCCGTACGCATATATAACAAGAACTTTAAAATTATTTGAAACATTGAGGCTTGTTATTTGCGTTGATCATGAACAAAATTACACAAATTACTATGACATGTTTAGACCATATCATCCATTAATTGATAACTTTGAAGCTGAGGTTATATAATGAAAAATATAGCAACATTATTTTTAAAAAGTTTTAGAAATTTCAATAATTTTAAAATGATTTTCCCTGAAAAACAAAATAATGAAGGGGAAAATCTAAATTTGAATATTTTGATAGGGAGAAATGGCTCAGGAAAAAGTAATCTTTTAGATGCTTTATTTGATATTGGTATAGAGAGTGAACCTTCTAATGTAAAATTTGATTTTTATACATTAGATAATACAGGTGAAAATATTATTTCAAATTATAATAGCAACAAGGGCATTCCTGTTAACATAAAAAATATTGATAATGATAGATATTGGGATAAAGTAGTGAGAGCTCATTGCAGTAATACTACGAGAAATAAAGAATACTCAGGTGACTATGTACGCTCTGTTACAAGATTAGATGATACCGCACCTGAACTATCACCTTATTCAGGTGTTAAATATAGTTATTTTTCTGATTCCGTATTGGATTTTAATATTGACAGAAGCAAATTTGCTTTATTTGCATTAATCTTATCTGGAGAATATTCAAAATCTTTAAAAGAAAAACATAGTTTGTGGAGTAAATTAAATAAAATTGTTATAGAAGAATGCATAAATGATGAAGATGAAGATAATAATGAAAAAGATGATAATAAGGTAAATACAAAAGAATTAAAGATAAAAGCAATATGGATTAAAGCTCATCAAGATAATGTTAATTTTGAAGATAATGATAAATTACCACCTTGCAGCAATATAATACCTTGTAATGATGATATAAGTGGTGATATGTATTGTTATTATTGGACATTAACTGATATAGAAAATTTCTATACTGGACTTGAAAGTCAGAAGAAAAATGAAGATCCAAATCCTGCATACACTGTTCTTAAAGAATATCTGGATGAATATTATTGCTATGATATGGGATTTTTATATGAAACAGAAGAAAAGGGTGATTTATATCAAAGCTCTTCTTTAAGTGATGGTCAAAGAGCCTTATTATACAGATTTGCAATAGTAAATTTATTAAAAAATGAAGAAGAAAAATGTTTGTTACTTTTAGATGAACCAGAAACTTATTTTAATGAATACTGGAAAAGTTATTTTGTATATTTACTATGGGAAACACTAAAAGATAAACCTCACGATGTATTTATTGCAACTCATTCTGCAATGTTGATAACAGATACAAAACCGGAAGAAGTCCACAGAATAGTTGATACTCACGATGGTGCATATCACTATAAACCTCAAGTAAATACGTACGGGGTAAGTGTTGTAGATATTGGAAAATATCTATTTATGATGGAATCAGATATCGGCAATAGAGCAAAAAAAGAAATAAAAGAAGTTTTAAACCAAAAACTTGACGATGATACAAATAAAACTCGACACTTAAATAGTAAAATCAATAAATTATTACGACAAGTTGGTCCAGGTGAATGGCGTTGGAAACTCCGTGTTAAACAAAAAGAAGTAGAAAATAAGCTATTAGGATCTAATTAACAATGTATAAATTGCAAATCTATGAAAATTTAAAAAAAGATGCAATAAATATTTTCGAAAATTTCTGTGAAAAATACAAAGAAATAATCCCTAAACCGTTTAATGAATATTCTTGTTGTGCTCAGCTTATCGAAAATCTCAGAAATGACTATTTTAAATTTTATCAAGAAGAAGACTATCAATTAAGTTTTCTTTATCCTCATGAATTATTTAAAAATCAAAAGGGCTTAAAGAAGGATAAATATAAAAAATTGCTTGAATCTAGTTATACCGAGGAAGAAAAAGCTTATTATGTTATAAATTCGGAATTAAAAAAAATATTTGAAAATTTAGATAAATCTATTAATAAAACTAAATATCAAACTAATTTATCTGTAAAACAATTGTTTAATTATAGCTACTTTATTGATTCACAGCCACGCTGTAGCTTTTGTGGACAATTATTAGAATGCTCTATTAAAGAAGATAAGGATAATAAAAATAAGAAAGAAGAATATCTGCATGCTGACATTGAACACATAATTCCAAAAGATCAGTTTCCACAATTCACATTACATCCTGAAAATTGGGCTCCATGTTGTAAAGAATGCAATATGGGAGAAAAAAGAACCGCATTTTTTAAAGATGGTACTACTCAAGAAAAGATAGATAAATATAAATCAGCTATAAAAGCTCTAGGACTTGAATATAATAAATTACACCCATTAAAG
>CALUUL010000120.1 GCA_944323945.1 Candidatus Gastranaerophilales bacterium | reverse complement strand
ATCCCATACCTTGAAAAAGTTCAATTATGGAATTTTCATAACTCGCTTCTGTATATGTAAATGTCATCTACGCTCCTTGTTTTATTTGTTTTAAAAATTCCCCAGCCTCTTTTTTTCGTTTTAAATTATCATCAATTAACACGCAAAATAGTAGTAATTGATACAATTCATCATACCAATGTTCTAAAGTTTTGTCATTAATATTAATTACAAGATTTTTATTATTTATTTCTTCCAAATTATTATGCCTTATATGTAGATTATTTAATAATTGGTTAGTTTTTTCGTAAAAATCTTTATATCCTTCGATAGGACTTTTCAATAAAGGCTCATAAGTTCTTTGTATTAAATTTAATAATTGTCTTTTTCTTTCTAAATCACCTTTTAATGTGTGGTGATTGTACATCAAAATAGCCATTGCGGTTTCATCATCGGAAATTTCAGCAACAGCTGTAGCTGATGGATTTTTAGGAATAAGAATAACCTTTTCTTCATCTTCAAAAATTTTATGTTCATAGTTTAAGTAGTTGAGTAATATTTGTATATTTTCTAACAAAATTTTAAAATTATCCGAAACTTCGTATTCATAGCCATCAAAAATTTTTAGTTTTTTTACTAATAAATAAGAAATATTTTCATAATATTCAAGAGTATTTAATATGGTTTCAATTGGAGTTTCAAAGGTAAAAAACTTTGGTATTCTCAAAGCCTCTTTTATTTCTTTACAATTTAAATAACTACCTCTCTGTTTCCAATTTTTTAAAAGTTCTCGCTCAAATATTTCTTCTGGAGTATAGTTGCCTTGGGCAAAACCTATATTACAATACAATAGTTCACTATTATATAGTTTAACAATTTTATTTACTTCTTTTGGAATATTATATTTTTCTTTTAGAAATTCAAATATATTTTTTCTAGTCAATGTTTTGCCTTTCTATAAAATGCTTCTCTATAATTTTAATCGCTTTTTCAATACTATCTTTGGCAATTTCTATGCATTTTTGTTTATTTATTTTTTCTTTCATGAGAGCTCTTATGATTTTAAACCTCATATTGCTTTGGACATTCTTATTTTTGTACCAATCAACTTGTACTTGTCCGATTATATTGCTGTAAATAATATCCTCTATTTTTTTGTTTGCTATATATTGGAGTTGTAATTGCAGTTCTTCTTTAAAGCTGTTGCTGGTTTCATAATTGTCCATCAGAATTATTTTTGGCCTATCTTCTTTTTGTTCTTCAGTATATTTTACAAATGTTGGTGCTGTATAATTTTTGGCATTCGATGTCTTTATGTAATTTAGTTGGTGTTCAAGTTCTGGAAACAAAGTGTATTCATTAATATTGCAAATATCAAGTTCTTGCAATATTTTGTATTTATTGTCTCCGTCAATATAGAAAAATTCCTCTTCAAATTCTCCTTTTAGAGAACCGCAAGTTTTTGTTATTTTGTATTCATCTTTATCTTTTACTACTGTGTACATAGATGGCAATAAAAAAGCTCCGTTTTGTTTTGCCAACCTCGTATTGTTATATGTTGGAATTATTGTATAATTTTTTTGAATAATATCAATAAACTTTGAATAATTCTTGGGCTGCATCCATCTGTTTTTTTCTTCAAGTGAAATAATTCTATCTTCATATAATCTAATTATAATTTCTTGTATGCTGTTGGTGTTTTCGAGGTTATATTGTGCCATTTTTGTAACTATTTTAACCTCGGTCCTGTCTGCGTAGTCGGGATAGGCTTTTTTGTAATAGACAACACCCCATGGCTCTCTATCTTCGTCTTTTTTGTTGTTATCTCTGCTTTCTTTTTCATATTTTTCGTTGCCCATAATTTTGCATGCAAAATATAAAGCAACTAGTGGATTTGTAGTAATATCTAATAGTCTTGTACATAAGCCATAATGTTGATATTTTGTCATTAAGTCAAATGCGCTTTGGCTCAAATCAAACTCCGTAGGAATCTTGGTTAAGGGAATTTTTAAAAGCTCATGCTCAATTCCTAGCATGTTTTCCCTAAATATACTAGAAGAAATATCCCAGTATTCTGTTGCTTGGCCTCTAAAAAAATATGTATAAGAACTTTCCCCTTCGGCTTCTTTCTTGTTTTTTAAGATGTCTAGAAATGAACCAACCGAATTAATTTCAATGCCATTTCTAATTTCTAACCTTGCTCTGGGCACTTACACCTCCACCTTATCCACATCAATTTCGCCATTCATTAGCTTTGGCAAAAGCGCGTCGCGTAATTGTGTTAATTTTTCGTTTTCTGCATTATTAATTTCTACAATTTGTGATAACGCAGTTAATATTTTAACTAATTCATTTTGTTCTGTTAATTTCAAATATGAAAATTCATAATCTAGTAAATAATTAATCTTCATATTTGGTCTAACGGATGTTTCACTTTCTATTCTGTTTATATAATTAAAGAAATCTTTTGTTTGAAAGTGTCGGTATAAGAGTAGTGGGAATATTTTATTGTTATCAACAGTAATACGAATCAAACCGTTATTATAAACAGCACTTAAATTTTCTGTTATTAAACGGTTAAGACCGAGAGTAGCTGTTCTTGTAACAATTATATCATCTTTTTTTAATTGGTATTGTTCAAAAACGTCATTAGTAACCTTAGTAAATCCCCATTGCCAAAAATTTCTATTGTTGCTTAAATCACCAACACGAACACACCTTATTCTGGTATCATAATCAACAATAGGCGCTTTTTGAATAGCATCAGCACCTGTGTTTGCTGTTAATATTACATCTTTGACCTTATATTTTGTACTAGAATATTTTGAAATGTACGTGTTGAAAATTGCTTGGGCTTGCTGTTCTAAATTTTGATTAATTTTATTGTTAAGTTCAATCTTATCATCAATTTTTTGTATAATTTTTGCAATTTGCTTTTGAGTTTTTATATTAAACATCGGAATTTCTATATTATTTAACATTCCAAATGTTATTGCAGGCATAGTGGAAGAACTCTGTGATTGCATTAATGTATCATATATTTTTTTCATTGATAAAAAATAATATAAAAAATCTTTATCAAATAAATTTTCATCAGCACAAATTTTAAACATATTATTTGCTATAATACCAGGAATACCTCGTACAACTTTTCCTGCGGTTTGTGAACCATATCTAATCATAATAATATCTTTTTCTGATACTATGTATGATTCACCATAATTTTTTATGTATCTAGCTGGTTCTGATGGATTTGTAAAATCAACAATACGAACAAATCTCACCATATTCTCATCTTGTTGGTTGTATTGTTCTTCTACTGGAATTTGCTTCCCTTGGGAAAAACTAGCACAATCATTTAATTTAATTACTCTAATATCTTTAGAGGTCATCTCCGCCCTCCTTGTTCTTTTTGTTTTTTGGAACATCTTTCAGGTGGGGCAAAAAACTTTTAATATTACTTGTTACAAAATTAAGCCAATATTGAAAATTGCATTTTTGACAGGTTGTATTTGTTTTATTTACATAGTTCTTTTTAAACGTTTCATCTATTTGTAAATACGCTTTAAAACCGGAGTATTTTTTTATTGCTTCCAGAAAAATTGGTTCCAAAGCGGGAAATGTTTTTTTTAGGAAATTATCATTTGCAAAAGATTTCATAAAATATCTGTCTTTAGTTATATATAAATGTTTTAAAAATATATGATTTATGTATCTAAGAATAAAAATATCTTCTGTTATTTGTTCATATAATTGATTATGTATTTTGACTACATCTTCTTTTTTATCAAATAAATTATCACTATATGTAAGCAATGTTGCTTTATTGTATTGTTCAATAATTGTTTTCAGATGATTAATTAATTGATTAAAATAGTTTAGAAAATACAGAAAATGAATATTATAATTACCCAAAAAAGAAAATTCTTGTTCATCAACATTAACTATATCTAAAGATAAGGCAGTGTTGCTAATTTTAGAATTATATAAATTTTCAATATATGCATTGGTTTTATCACCAAACATTTGTGCTGAATTAATAAGTTTGTTTAATTTTATAAGTTTATTTCGTTTTTCATCGCTATTTTGTTTATGAATATTTAATCTGTATGCGGCATAAGCACCAAAACCTGCCCCGAATAGCGCAGTCCAAAAATCTCCCCAATCAAACCCTTTGGTTGCTTCTCCTATATTTAAAACCATATTTGCTATTTCTAAATTCATCTATTTAACCTCAAACCCTATGCTTTCAAGGTTCTTTTTGATTTCGGTTTGAAGAGCGTTTGATTGAGTGAACATATCAGATAATTCAGATGTCAAGCGTTTCATTTTATCTTCAAAGGGTTCATTGTCATC
>CALUUL010000119.1 GCA_944323945.1 Candidatus Gastranaerophilales bacterium | reverse complement strand
TTCTTGAGCTTTTAATGTTTCAGTTTCTATCATGATTATTATATTTTAGTTTAAACATATTATATTAGCAAATGTAATATATATTTTTGACTGAAACTTGATAATTATAGTGTTTCTTTTCTTTTGTGGGTTAGCATAAGATCTTCAATTATATTTCTTATTTTTTCTGTAAATATCTTTGTTGCAGAATTATCATAATATATTGAATCAGCAATATAAATATCAGATATAAAAGGAACCAAAATAGCGTCAATTTTGGGGAGAATTTTATCAGGTCCGTTTATATATAATGGAATAATCGGAACATTTGGGTTCATAGCTGCAATATGGGCTATACCGGTTTTAAAATCATTTAATTTATTATCTTCTCCTCTTGTTCCTTCAGGATAAAGAATAATAATTTCATTATTTGCTAATGCAGAATTAATATCCTTAAATATTTCTTTTTTTGGTAGTCTTACAGCTTTTCTTTTGATAGGAATAATTCCGATTAAAGTTCTAAATAAAAATGCTTTAAACTTTGTATCGCAAAAATAATCTTCTGCAGCAATAGGATGTATATTTAATATAGTACTGCAGGGAAATAAACTCATTATAATTAATGTATCAACGTGACTGTTATGGTTTGAGACAATAATAGCAGGTCCATTTTTCGGCAGCTTTTCCATTCCTCGAACATTTATTCCTAAAGCCCATAGTATAAATGGTTTGACAATAAATAAGAAAAAAAAGAATTTTATAAAATTATTTTTATTTATATTACACATTTTTAATGCAAAATTCCTATATTATTAGTATATGCAATGTAGTGGAAAAATAATGGTACTGTAAAAATCATACTGTCGAGTCTATCCAAAATTCCGCCGTGCCCGGGAAGTAGTGCTCCTGTATCTTTTACACCAATATCACGTTTAATTGCAGACATTGTAATATCACCAAAAAATCCGGCTATTGCAATAATTAGACCAACAATACCTGCTTGTATAATGCTCAATGGTGTTAAAATTGGTGCTATTAACATAGAAAGGACAGCGGTTGAAATAGCTCCACCAATAAAACCTTCCCAGGTTTTATTAGGACTGACATTCGGAGTGATTTTGTTTTTGCCCATTGATTTCCCAAATACATACTGCATAAAATCATTTGATATTGTTATAATCAATATGAAAAGTAGTAATCCTAAAGCTCCGCCTTGCGGATTTATTTCATTTGGTATAGAAAAATATACTGCAAAATAACCTATAGCATATACACAAGTCATTAATGCCCAGTGAATTATTCCGCAAGATTTCAAGAAACCTTCCGTATCTCCTACCATTACCATCCTTAAGGGGATTAGAATAAATAAATATAATGGTATAAATAAATAGAACATTACAATCCAATTAGTATATATAAAATAAAATTGAATAGGAATAGATAAATATGCCCATAAAAGAACCCTTCTATCTGAGCGTCTTGTTGGAATCATTGAAAAGAATTCTTTTAAAGCTAAATAACTTATCAACATTATAAAAAATACTGCGGTTAATTTATTAAACATAAAAGCAATGGTAAAAAGAATAACTATTATCCAAAAGGATTTCATTCTTGTGAATAAATTTGATGAGTTTTCTTTTACTTTACTCATAATGTATGCATAAAGAGTAATAAGAAATAAAACAATATATAAAATAATAATGCATAGTTTTACATTATTTGTTAAAAGAATTTGTTCCATTATAATTCCTTTTTATGTTATACTTTCTTGGCTAATAAGACAGGATAATGTCCCTTATCATCGGATCTTGTTAATATAACAGCAAATCCGATTTCTTTAAGAATAGAATTAATAATATCCATATCCCAAGTAACCATTTTCAATTGGTGATTATTAAAGTCTTTGAAAATTTTATTTGTAAGACTTAATGCAACATGACCTGCCTGTATTGAAAATACAAAGTATCCGTTTTGAGGTAAAGCTTTGTAAATTAAACTCATAGATTTTTTTATTATTTCTTTATCATCAAACCAATCATAAAAACCGGATGCAACCATAATATCAGGTTGTTTTTCAAAACTAAAATCATTGTCTTCTAAAGCATTTGCAGTTTTGTATTCAATATTAATACCGCGAGACTCTGCTGCTTCTTTTGCTTCTAAAAGCCATCTTATGTCAATATCACGCAATTCTGCTGTTACAGCTTTATCTTTGTAACTTTCTAATGTTTCAATAATATAACGAGCAGGACCTGAGGCTACATCACAAATTCTGGCTGAACCTTTTTCTTGTAAGGTTAAATCAACAGCTTCTTTCAAATTTGCAACTAAATTCTGCTTTCTTGTTCTAACATCTTGCCATCCGGGGTGGTTAAGATAAATTTTATCAATCAACTTTCCTATTCCAAGCTTTCCTGTAGGTTCATTTTTATATATATAGTCAAGCATTTTGCCTGATGTAAAACCTTCTTTAGAAGCAAGATTTATACCATTACTTAGTTGTCCTAATGTATCTACAATAATTTTTAAAATAGAAATTTCTGCATTTTCAATAAACTTATTCATTAATTAAATCCTTTCATATATTTTGGCTGCGAATAAGTAAGCATCAAGCAAGTCATTTTCATTTGGTCTGTTTTTGTAAGTCTTTGCAATAGAGTGATATCCTTTTATATTTATTGAACCAATAGGATTTTTATTTAATTTAGTTTTAAAATATTTAATGCATTTTTTATTTGAAAACCAACGCTTTATAGGCATTCCTGATGTCATTAGCAGAGCATAGTTTTTTATGTTGTGGTTATCTTCCAAGAAATTAATCATTTCAGAAGTCATAATTTTTCTGCCCAAATGAGGTGTTGCTAAAAATACTATGTCATAAGTTGATAAATCACTATCTTTTACATTTCTCACATTAACTAGTTCACAACAAAGAGCATCTGCTGCTTCTTTCGCTACACTTTCTGTATTTCCCGTTTGTGAATCAAAAATAACAATTGCTTTCTTATTAATGTTACGATATTTTATCCAATCTAATTTTCTACATTCTCTTAATTGGGCTTTAAGTCTGTTAAATACTGTAATTTGTCCTAAAACTACAAATAAAATCATTAACCATTCAAAATATGTATATTCTCCGATTTTTGAGATTTTCCCTGTAAGTTGTAAGTATTCCAATACTGAAAAAATCATAATAAAAATAAGACGTTCAACTTTCCCTAAAGGACCGTGGTGCTGCCAAGAAGCACCGATGGCTTTTGATAGCATACCTGTGTAACTTACTAAAAACATTGATGCCATACCAATTATTCCTAAAAATGGATTACATAAGGGAGACATTGCTATACCAATTAAAACAAAAATATCTGAGTATCTGTCAGGTAGTGCATTTACTATTTCGCCTTTTAACCTTAAATTTCCTCTTTCTATAGCAATAACCCCATCAATAGTGTTTAAGGTCATTCTAAAAAGAGTTAATATGATAGAAATCAATAATAATTGAGGTTTATCAGGGGCATATAAGTAACAAAAAGCTGTCACCAAAGCGACAAATGTAGCTAAATATCCAAGAATATCAGGATCTATAAACTTCATTTTTTTCGCAAGCGGTAGTAAAATTTTACGATACGGATATTTTAATAAGTATAAAGCCATAACTATTCTCCTTTTTCTTTTATGGTACTTTTTTGAGTTTAAATTGTCTATATGTTAAATAATTGATAGATATAAGTTAATCTCATTTTTATGTTTGTAATAGAATATAAATTATAGAAAAACTAGTTTTGATTGGAGAAAAAGATGGAAGAAATCAGGGTTAGAATTGCCCCTTCACCAAGCGGTAATTTACATGTAGGTACAGCTAGGACTGCATTGTTTAACTATTTATTTGCAAAAAAGAACAATGGTAAATTTGTTTTAAGAATTGAAGATACAGATGCTGAGCGTACAAGTCAAGCATATATTGATAATATATTTGATAGTTTAAAAGCTTTAGGCTTAAATTGGGATGAAGGTCCTGATGTTGGTGGTCCTTATGGTCCATATACTCAATCTGAAAGATTTGATATTTATCCAAAATATGTTCAAGAACTTTTGGATAAAGGATTTGCTTATGAATGTTTCTGTACTCCTGAAGAATTGGAAGCAGAAAAAGAAGAAGCTACTAAAAATAAACAAGCATATGTATATTCTAAAAAATGTGAAAACCTTACAGAATCAGAAAAAGAAAAATTAAGAGCAGAAGGCAGAAAACCTGCAATTCGTTTTTCTGTTTCAAAAGCACAAAAAGCTTTTCATGATTCACCAATTATTCATTTTGAAGATTTGGTTAAAGGTGACCTTCACCAAGATACAAGTCTAATCGGCGATTTTGTAATTATGAAATCAAATGGTGC
>CALUUL010000118.1 GCA_944323945.1 Candidatus Gastranaerophilales bacterium | reverse complement strand
AACGGTAGACGCACCGGTTTCAGGAGCCGGCGCAGTAAAATGCATGTGGGTTCAAATCCCATCCTGCCTAAACTTTTAATTTCCCCTTAAACAATTTGAACCCACATGTGTGGGGTGTAAAGAAACAGGACAGTACAGAAAAGTGGAACCTGCCTTAAAGTCGCTGTTGGTAAATAATTTTAAATAAATTTAGGGTTTCAGAAAAGTCCAAAATGTCTGATTACTGTCCTTTATATGTCTAAAAATACCGAAAAAATTTAATAGACATGCCCCAAAGGGTTATTTCCGTAAGAGAAAAGATAAGGACAGTGATAAGACATTCATTGTCAAAAATTTAACAGAAGTTCCAGAAAAAAATTTTTCTGTTCATAAACGGAACCTTAACGGAACTTTATTCGGAACCAAACGGAACATTAGTTTTAGTATGTTTAATGTATAATGAAGTTCAAAGGAAAATAAAGCTGATGAATAATGAAATAATACTTGATACAAAGCTTATTGGTGATATAAAAGGAAACTTCTTTGTTCCTTCTTATCAAAGAGGTTATCGTTGGGGAAAGTCAGAAGTTACACGTCTTTTAGAAGATTTATGTTCTACCGATGGGAAAAGAAATTACTGTCTTCAACCTATTGTTGTAAGAGCAAATGGTGATAAATATGAACTGATAGATGGCCAACAAAGATTAACTACAATATATTTAATTTATAGGTACATGAACGAAGTAAGTTTTGGATTTATTGATGAACCACGTTTTACACTTTCTTATAAAACTAGAGAAAAATCAGAAAAATTTCTAAAAACAATAGATGAATCGTGCAAGGATGACAATATTGACTTTTGGCATATTTGTTCTGCCTATCAAAGTATTAAAGAATGGTTTGACAAAAAGGATAAAAAATCAACTATAACAAATATAAATAAATATTTTGATGAAATCGTCAAAGTTATATGGTATGAAGTCAGTGAGTCAGAAGATGCTATAAATTTATTCACAAGGCTTAATATTGGTAAAATCCCGCTTACTAGTGCTGAGCTCGTAAAAGCAATGTTTTTAAGTAGGAGTAAAGAAACAAATCTTGGAAAGAAAAAACAAGAAGAAATTTCTTTGCAATGGGATTATATCGAAAAAGAACTTCACAATGATCATTTATGGTATTTTTTAACAAACAAAACAAAAATAAAATATCAGACAAGAATAGATCTAATTCTTGATCTCATCTCTGCAAAACCTATTGATAATCGTGAAAAATACTACACTTTTTTTAAATTTGATGAAATGAGCAAAATCGACTCATTGGATAGTATATGGGAGAATATTCAACAAACATTTCTTATATTAAAAGATTGGTACGAAAACCATGAATTATACCATAAGATAGGCTATTTAATTGCATCAGAGACACTAACATTGGGAGAAATTTTTGATATTTCAAAAAATAAAACAAAAAATAAATTTAGGGAAGTTATTGATGAAAAAATAAAAAATAGTATAAAAATCAATGAAAATTATTCCGAATTAAGTTACGAAAAAGAAACAGATAGAAATAGAATATCTACCTTATTGTTACTTTTTAATATTGAATCCGTTCGTCAAAATGGTGAAGAAACTCAATGGTTTCCTTTTGATAAATACAAATATAGTAAGGATGAAAAAGTTTTATGGAGTCTTGAACATATTCATGCACAACATTCTGAGGGGATGAAAACTCAAGAAACTTGGAAAACATGGCTTACACTTCATCTTCCTTCTATCCAAGTCGTTAAAAAAGAGTCAAACGAACTTATAGATAAGATAAAATCTGCAATAAAAAAAGAAAAATTAGAAAGAACAGAATTTGAAGCAATTCAAAAAGATATCATTAATATACTTTCAGTAGAAGGAAATATTGAATATCTACATTCAATATCTAACTTAGCAATACTTAATTGCGGTGATAATGCAGCATTGAACAATTCAACTTTTGATGTTAAAAGAAATGCAATTATAGAGATGGATAAAGGAGGAAAATATATACCATTTTGTACTAAAATGGTCTTTTTAAAATATTACACACCTTCGTCAGATAATCAATTACATTTTTGGGGACATTCTGACAGAGTGGCATACATCAAAGCAATAAATGAGATTTTATACTATAAATCTCATTATCTTGATGAACCTATATACCTTGAAGGGGAGGAAAATTAAGTGGAAGCTAAACTTTATTCTTTTATTGACATTTTCAATAGTGAATTTAATACCGATCAAGAAATTGTAAGACTTGAGCAAATTACAATACCAATCATACAAAGAGATTACGCCCAAGGAAGAAATGATCCAAGCATAGAACGTATAAGAGATCGTTTTCTTAATTCTTTGTATGCTGCTGTTACCAAAAAGCCTATAATTCTTGATTTTATATATGGTGATATTGATAAGTTTGGTAATATGACACCGTTAGATGGTCAACAACGACTTACAACCTTATTTTTACTTTATTGGTATGCTGCAAAAAAAGAAAATATTTCAGAAAACGAATATAGTTTTCTGAATAAATTCAGTTATGATACAAGATATAGTGCTCGAACTTTTTGTAAATATCTTGTAAAATTTTGTCCATCTTTTGAGGACGTTCTTTCTAATGAAATTATCGATCAGGAATGGTTCCCACTGGATTGGAAAAAAGACTCTACAATTAGTTCAATGCTTGTAATGCTTGATGCTATAGATGAAAAATTTAAAGATGTAGAAAAACTGTGGCAAAAATTAAAAAATAAATCTATTATGTTTTATTTTTTGCCAATCAAAGATATGGGACTTACAGATGAACTTTATATAAAAATGAATTCTCGTGGCAAACCTCTAACTATCTTTGAGCATTTTAAAGCCGAATTAGAACGTAATATTAGTATAATAGATGAGAACCTTGCAGACAATATAATTTATAAAATTGACCAAGATTGGACTAATTTATTGTGGCGATATAGAAATAGTCATATTGGCTCTGAAGACGATAATATCATTGATGATGAATTTCTTCGTTATTTTAAATTTATATGTGATATAATCTGTTATAAAAATAAGGAAAATCCAAAAGAAAATAAAGATGAATTTGATTTACTACAGAAATATTTTTCTCCCGACAATCCAGATGTATTAAAAAATCTTTCTACAATGGAAGCATTTTTTGATTGTTGGTGTAATCTTTCAGGATATAATACTCCTTTTGATTTTTTTAAATCGTTTATGTCATATAAACATGAATTTAATAAAATTATAGTAGAATCTCGTTTTAACATTGATATCCTTGGAGATTGTCTTCATACATATTCTGATAGAAATGGTCGTATAAGATTATTTCCATTGAATAGAATGGTGTTATTATATGCAATCATATTTTATCTTAACAATCATGATAGAATAACAGAAAATGATTTCAAACGAAGGATTAGAATAATTAATAACTTAATTCAGAATTCGGAAGATGAAATAAGTGATAGGGCGGATAAAAATCGTATTCCCGCTATTTTGGATGAAGTAGATTACATTCTCATGACAGGAGAGATCAACGATAATATCAGTAGCAACTTTAATATTAATCAATTAGAAGAAGAAAAAGAAAAAATTGCTTTTCTAAAGGAAAAACCACATTTAATAGAGACATTATTTAGACTTGAAGATCACAGTATGTTATTTGGACAAATTAGTATTTTAGGGTTAGATAATTTAACATATGCTGAGAGATTTGAATCATTATTCAAGTGTAATTGGGATAAAATAGATTGTGCTCTGATGGCAATAGGTGATTATGGGCAAATGGAACAAAATAGGTGGCGCTATCAATATGCTTCTAGCGCTATTAAACAAGCTTGGATAAAGCTTTTTCATAAAAGTTCCAATTTTGGCTTTGATAAAACTAGAAATATTCTTGTCAAATTGTTGTCTATGCACAAAGAATTTAATGATGAAATCTTAGATAAAATAGCTAAAAATTACACGGATGAATGTTTACGTAACAAAATTTTTCCATTTAGATACTATTATATATGTTATCCCGAATATCGTCCTGGTTCTTATGGAAAATTAAGTAATGGTTCTGCTAAGGATGAACCTTATATGTTTGCGGTACTACAAACAAAGGCACAATGGTCGAAAAATGCTTATATTCCTTTTTTAAAGGCTGCTGATGCTGAAAATCTTTCTGTCGATTATATGGGACAACGTCTTATATATGATAATGAGCAAATTATTTGTAAAAACGATTCATATATATGCCTAAAGAATAATAATATAGTTTACACAATAAAAATCAATCAAAATGAAAATGGTTTTGATATTGAAGATCGCATCTTAAAATTGAAAGAATATATTAGGACTCTTCCTAAATGTAATTAACATAAAAGATATATTATATTTTTATTTTTCACCCTCAACAAATTCTTTAATAACCTTGTATATATATCTTGTAGTGGTTTCGCAAGCTAACACAAGTTTATT
>CALUUL010000117.1 GCA_944323945.1 Candidatus Gastranaerophilales bacterium | reverse complement strand
GCAAACCATATCATCTCAATAAATATAAAATATAATATAGACAATATTATAATTATAATGTTGGCTATTTTAATAAATTTTTGACCAATATTATTTTTAAATTTATCTTTTAAAAGAAGAATAAGTAAAAATATTAAAGTAGGAATAAATAAATCATAATATGTTTGAATATCATCAATTATATTCTGTTTAAAACTGTAATATTCTACATTATCAACCTTATTCATCAAAAACTGTACAGTTATTATAATTCCTATTAAAAAAGAAAATATGGCAGGATATTTATACATTATTTAACCTTAGTTCCTATTTTTACATTTTTAGGTATTATAACATTATAAATAATAACACAAATTTCGCCCTCACTTACTCGAGTTAGCTCGCTTTGCTCGACTTCACTCTTACGTAAAATCCGCAACCCGCAAAAAACGAATTAAAGCCCTCACCAATCTCCATATAAAAAAGACGATAACAAAAGTCATCGTCTTTTTTATGGTGTCGACAAGCTCCCGAATATGGAACCCTCAAGTAATAATATATCACAAATAAATTGCTTGAATAATTCTTGTATTGAGCTTGTTTTACTTATGAAACAAGCTACTAAAGAATATTATAATATGCGAATGGCATTGAGGTTGGAGTATATTTGATGTTTTAAAATTTTATGGTTGTTAATATTTATGTTATGATTATCTCATGAATAGTAGCTTTGACAGTGAAAAAGAAGTTAATGAATACTTGACTAAAATAAAGTCTATTATAATAGATTGTGGAAGCTGGATTTCAATTAATAAAATTGCAGAGTTATTAGGTGTTGATAGACATAAGAAATTAATTCCTTCTCTTTTTAACTCTACTATAGCACATTTAATACATAGTCATTTAAAAAAACAAGGTTTTCAGACTTGTAGGGTAAATTATATTAGCGGTTATGAGATTTTTGTTGCCCCAGATATAAGCACAAAAGAAGATTTTCCAAAAGAAGTTTTAGAAAAAGCTATAACTATAAAATGGGCAAAAGATAAAAAAACAAACAAGACACGGAAGAAACAACTTGTTTTTGAAAATAATAGTCAGTCATCTACTAAATTATCAAAAAAGGATGCAGATAAATTAAGAGCTATACTAAAAGAATATCGAAATAAAATAGCACAGGAAAAAGGTTTGCCAGCTTATTGTATATTCGAAAATAAGTCTATAGAAGATATTATCAAATATTTACCCACAGATTTGGAAACAATTGTAGAAGTTTTTGGTTTTGGAAAAAAAAGAATTGAAATGTATGGAGATGACATATTTAACATTATTAGAAACTATATGGATACAAATCCTATAATTGAACATATTGAACAAACAACAAAAAATGATTGCGATGTAGAAATAGTTCTTGAATGCATAAGGTATTTTGATGCTCAATTTTCATTTCAAGGAATTATTAAAATTCTTACTGGATACAAAGGATTTAAATATATACCTAAAGTAAAAGATTCTGAGTTTTATGGTGTATATTCAGATATTGAATCAACTAATATTGACAATGCTATAAATTATTTAATTAGTGTTGATATAGTTGAAAATGATTATAAATTAAAGATAAAAAACGAAGAAACATCTTCAGAAATATTAGATAGAGAAGAACATGAAGATATTTTAAATGCAATTTTTGGTTTTAATCATTTCAAAGATTGGCAATGGAATATTATAGAACATCTTTTAAAAAAACAAAGAATATTGTCTATAGAAAAGACCGGTGGTGGGAAATCATTATGTTTTCAATATACAGGAAATTTTTTATATAATGAAGGCTTGGGTACAACTATAGTGTTTTCGCCGTTACAAGCATTAATGAGAGAACAAGTAAAATACTTGCAGTCTATAGGTATAAAAGCAGAATGTCTTATTAGCGAAAAGTCTAGTGATGGTAATTTTGACAGTGATAATCACGAAGAAATTTATGAAAAACTAACTAATAATGAAATTGCCATCCTTTACATTGCGCCAGAAAGATTAAGCAATTCACAATGGATAGAATATAGTTCAAAGTTTAAAATAGCAATGATAGTTATTGATGAAGCACACTGTATTTCTACTTGGGGGCATGATTTTCGAGTTGACTATAGAAGAATAGTAAATTTAGTAAAATTAATACCTGCTTCTATTCCAATTTTGGCATTAACAGCAACAGCTAATAATATTGTTGTAAAAGATATTAAAGAACAAGTCGGTGATTTAAAAGTGATTCGGGGTAATTTAGAAAGAAAGAATTTATCTTTAAATGTACTTAAAACCTCAACAGAAGATGATAAATTTCTTTATTTGTATAATTTCATAAAAGAGCAGGATGGTAATGGTATTGTTTATGCAGGTACAAGAGCAAACACAACCATATACTCTGATTGGTTAAATTATGCAGGTATAAAATCTGCTTATTATCATGCAGGTCTTTCTGATGATAAACGTAAAGAAATGGAGCAAGACTTAAAGGATGGCAAATATCAGGTAATTGTTTCTACAAATGCACTTGGTATGGGGATGGATAAAAAAGATATCCGATTTGTCGTGCATACCCAAATGCCTAGCTCTTTAATTGCATATTATCAAGAAATTGGTCGTGCAGGAAGGGATAACTTACCATCAGATGTATTGTTAATATACAATCAAGATGATGAGGATTTACAAAAATATTTTATTGATACAAGCAAACCCTCTATGAAACAATATATGAAAACTTTAGCCCTGTTAAAAGAAGAGCCTCAGGGATTATATCAGCTTATTAAATTGTTGAATACAAAAAAGAATTTAGCAAAATTAATATTAAAGGACTTAGAAGAGAGAGAATATATCAATAAAGACGAAAATTCTAGATATTATTTTGTAAAAGATATGACAGATGAAGATTTTTCTAAAATTAATCAAATTAAACAAATTAGATATGAAGATTTAGCTAAAATGTTAGATTACATTAATCTTAAAACCTGTAGAACCCAATTTATTTGTGAATATTTAGATGATAATTCTGTTGTAAAATGTGGGCATTGCGATAATTGTTTAGGAACGATAGGTACAACATATACTAAAGACGATGTGAAATTGCTACAAGATTTTTATGAAAATTATTTTATATATTCTGAAACTTCTAACTATTCAATAGTCTCATCTGGGTATTATAATATGTCTAATATTAAACAACTGATAAAGGCTTCTAAATATGAACATCTTGGTTATTTTGATGATAGTTTACTTGAAAGAACACTACGAGCTTTTTATAAATATTATAATGAAAAACATTTTGATTTTATTTTATATATTCCACCAACTGTATCAGGAGATCTTGTTGAGAATTTTGCAAATCGAATTGCAGATAGATTGCAAATTCAAATTAAAGATGACTTGGTAAAATTATTTCAACCAGAAATACCTTTAAAAGAAATTAAAAGTAAAATCAAGAAACGAGAATTGATGAAAAATATATTTGATTTAAACAATTCAAAAATGTACCTGGGAAAGTCTATTCTTCTTGTGGATGATATAATTGATTCTGGAATTACAATAGACGAGGCTGCCAAAATGTTATTAAAAAAAGGGGTAGCAAATGTAAGTGTTTTAACAATAGCCAAAACAAATGTAGGGGATGAGTAATGGATAATGAATTTGTATATTGGATAGCAATTGCACATCTACCAAGATGGACTCAAGAAAGAATTAATACGTTAGTAATTGACATAATAAACAATAAACAAATGTCATTACAAGATTTTTTTGAGTTGGATAATAATCTGATTGCAAGCACTTTTGGTTGTACTGAAAAAGAGCTTGTAGATATTAATAATGTTCGTGAAACTCTTCCCAATTTATCATTTCAAGTTGAACAATTAAAAAACAAAGGGATTAAAATTATTACATTAAATTCCAAGTTATATCCAAAAATTATGAAGGAGAATTTAAAAGTTAAGTATTCCCCAACTATTATATATACAAAGGGAGATGTAAATATTCTTCAAGAAAATGCTGTTGCAATAGTTGGTTCAAGAGATGCCAATGAAGATGCATTAGCTTTTACAGATAATATTGCAAAGAAGATGGCTCAGGAATATAAAGTTGTAGTTAGTGGTTTTGCAAAAGGTGTCGATAAACAAGCACTTGATTCTTCAATTAAATATAAAGGGAATAGTATAATTGTATTACCGCAAGGGATTTTAACATTTGATAGTGGTTTTAGAAAATACAAAAATGAAATTGAAAATGGTGGAGTTATAGTATTAAGCACATACCCAGTTAATGCTCCATGGTCAACAGGTTTGGCGATGGGGCGTAACAGATATATATATGGATTAGCAAAAGAAATATATGTTGCTCAAACAAATTTTTCTGGTGGAACTTGGTCTGGAGCAATTGATGGTCTCAAGAAACAACGAGAAGTTTTTGTATATTATCCACAGCATAATACTAAAAGTCCTGCATACGAATTAATTAAAAAAGGAGTTATCCCAATAGATTTTGATGGTAACAAGATAAAGATAGAAATCCCAAAAGATATGGTTCAGTTAAAAATGTTTTAATTTTATAAAGATAAATTGACTATGGAACCCGCCAAAAGCGTTTGA
>CALUUL010000116.1 GCA_944323945.1 Candidatus Gastranaerophilales bacterium | reverse complement strand
AGGATAACCAATAATTATCTTGCATATGAGGTGTAAATATGAAAAGTACTAATACATTAGTTCTAAACCCTACCGAGAATTTTGTGATGAATATTAAAGATGATTTTGAGTTGCTAGAAGGGTTATATATCTCGGATGACCTTCGTGACAAAAATGATAAAATAATTTTTGGTGGACGAAATGAATATTCTCAAAAATTAAAATTTATGAAAAAAGATTGGTGCGAGCGGTTAGGAGCTACAGATATAGATTTTCGATTCTTATCAGGATTGCACGCACACATAATTACCTTTATGTCAATAGGGAATATAGGCGACACTGTATTGTTATTACCCGAAACTGCTGGGGGGCATTATTCGACTGAAGCCATCTTAAAACGGTTGGGATACAATGTTGTTTGTGCAATTCCAGATAATAAGAATTATTGTGTAGACATATCTCAAACAATTGATTTAATTAACAAATTTCACCCAAAATTTGCTTTTATCGATAGAAGCGAGGGCTTATATTATGAGGATTTTTCTTGGGTGAAAAATACAGGAATCCCATATTGCATATTTGATGCATCACAATATTTATCACAGATTATCACAGGACTATACAAATCTCCTTTTTCTTGTGGCTTCGACTTACTCCTTTCCTCTACACACAAAAATTATCCTGGTCCGCAAAAGGCGTTTTTAGCTACTAAAAATGATAACGAATATTGGAATCGATTAAAATTTGGTAGCAACACATATATTTCCAATTCACATCCCAAAGAAATGTTTCGAGTAATCTCAACAATTACGAATTTCGATAAACTAAAAGAATATAGCCGATTAATGTTAGAAGCAAGCAATTATTTGGAACAGGCTCTTTATAAAGAAGGATTTCCCATTATTCAAAAAAGTAAAAATAATATTCCTACACAACATATCTGGGCCACTTTTAAAAGCAAAGAAAAAACATATAAAGTATATACCGAACTGGAAAAAATCGGGCTTCTAACAAATTATAGATTGCTCCCTTATGATTTAGGATATGGACTAAGAATTGGCATAGGGGGAGCAATTCAGCAAGGACTAAGATTGGAACATATCAGTGACTTAGCAACAATATGTTCAAGATGTTATAAATACGGATATTCTCATTCGTTATATGCAGCCACACAAGATCTAATGCATGCAATTTTTCAAAAGGGCAAGTTGATCTAAATTATTGTAAAATAATAGGATAATACTTAAAAAATCTTAATATTAAATCAGAATTGATATTTTTCATGTCTAAAATAAAATTTATCATTTCATACTCTCTATAGTAGTTGATATCCATTAGTCCTTGGAGAGCTGATTTAAATTTAGATATTGCTGTTTGCTTTTCAATGTTTTGTAAATCCGAAAAAAAGTCAATGAATACGCGAATAAAGTCAATCCTATACATTCCATAATGGTTCCCAAAATTTTTATAGATATTAAATCCATTATTTAGGCTTTCTCTACATTTTTTTATTATACTCTTTTCGCTATGTTCTAAATAATTAAGGTAATAATTTATGAATTCAGCTTTACAAATTACGCATTCAATAAAAGCCAAATGCAAGTCATTATCGTTTTCAGCAAATTGTTTCCTTAAACTATATAAATCATCTAAAATTTTAATGATTTGTACATTACTGCATAGCAATAATTCATTTTTCCTTATCGATACGGTTATCCATGCTTTGTCACCATATTTTCGGAAATTAAATTCGCATTTTGAATATTCCGCTATTGCAATATTTAAAACATCGTTTAGATTTGGATTTTCCCCATATTTATCATCGCAATTATGGACAAGATTACGATAAAATCCCAATTGAAAAATCAAATCATAATGTAAATAATGAGCTTTTACTAAAAGATTATAAAAATCATCATACTCGATATGATGTTCTTTTAAATTACTTGCTTCCATGCTTTTTTTAAATTGATTGAACATCGAAATATTAATTCGGCCGTGCAAAAAATATACTCTAGCTAAATCAGAAAACATTCTTCTTAAAACGTGATAATAATTAATACTATTTTTGTTTTCTATTTCTGAATATTTGGTAACGATACCTAATAGTCTATCATAATTAAATTCTCCTTTTTCTATATTAATATGTTCAATCCAATATTTCCCCTGTAAATTGACAAATGCATCTTTGGAATTTGAAATTTTAATGATTTCACTAAGATCCGGATCGTAATGATGCTGAATTTCAAAAAGGAGGAGATATGAAAGTTGTTTATCAATAACGTTAGTGGATTTTTGTATATAGGTCTTCAAATAATTAGCCGCCTGTTGTCTGTTACCGACTTTTTCATTTAAATATCCAAGCTCCATAGAAAAATCGTAATGATATTGTTTATCTAATAATAGAATATCATTCAAATTATTTAATAAATAATTAAAATTACCTAAATTAAAAGCTTCAATGAATGATTGTTTTGAGTATTCTTTATGTAAAAGTAAAGTGTTTTCACAATCATTGAGCCATTTTTCGGATGCATTTAGCACATTATTATCATATAAGGATATAACTTTTAAATAAACATCTGATTTGCGATACAAATTCAAAAAATAATTCGTAATTTGACGGTCAATATAGATATGTTTATTTAAAAAAGGAAAGATATAGATAATTTTCGAATTAATAAGAATATGTATATTTGTAATAAAGGCTTTTAAATTAAAGCCAAGTTGCTTATATATTCTTTTTATAATTTCTATATTGACCAACTTTGAATATCTGCTAGCTACAATAAAACAAACAAATAATGATTTTATATCAGAGTCATCATTACTCAATAGCTTATCTATCACTTCTTCTCCACAAGACATGATGATATTATTGAATATGTTTTTCAAGTAAAGGTCTTCGATATTATGTTTTTTAAAGAAAAATTTCCGTTCTAACGAAAATTCTTTATTTATATTGCTTATGGAAGAGCCATCAACAATATAAGGTTTGTGATCGGTATTAAATAATATATGATTATTAAAAAAAGGATTGTTTCTATTGCTAATAATTGTAATTACTTTTGCACAACAAATGTTTGATTCTATAATTGGATAAATTATGCGATCCCATAATTTAATTTGTGAAATCTGCGGCATATCACCAATATCGTCAATAAATATATAATTATTTTTGTATTTCCCTAATAGATATTTTGTTATAAACGACTCGATTTGTTTATCACTATATGATTTACATAAATATACGGCTTTTTTATTAATTTGCTTGTATAATGTTATTTTATTTATACATTGATCAAACAAGAGCATAATTACAGTAGTTTTTCCACTATTATCATCTCCTGTGATGTAGAAAAGATTATTTTCATTTTCATCTAAATTTTCAATATAGTCATGAATAATTTTTACTTGCGATTTATATGGAGTAATATGATTGCTATTATACAAATTAATTAACTGATATTTTATCCATGAGTCTGAAAAGTATTTATTAATTAACTTATAAATTATAGTTTCAATTCTACAAGAAATATTAATAACATATGTTCTTATTTTAGGAATAGAGGTCAGACCAGTTACAAATATTAGCTCCGCAAATGCTGAGATAATAGCACTAACAATGTTTGAATTGCTTCGATTAATAAAGCTTAATAAATTGCTACATGATTTTATTATAATATTAAAAACTAATCCTATGAGTAATATTAATAAAGCCCATGGTAAATAGGAGAGTATTTTTGATATAAATTTGAGATAGTCGATTTTTTTAAATTTGTTTTTCATAATTATTATTCCTTTGATAATGAGGAGTTTGCAAATGAAATATTATAATGATTTTGAATATACTTTATCAAAAAAAATATGTGAAAGCTTAAACATAAACATTTGTAAAATAACCTCCAACTATTGTCTAACAATTTTGAAACCGGAATGCCTTTTGACCAATAAAGTTCAGCAAACACTAAATATCTATAGAGAATATGGCTACCAGCCTGTATATATAAAAGTAAAAAAATTATGTGAAGAACAAGTTTTGTCATTGTGGAAATATGGATGGGGAAACGCGACACTTTCTAGAATAGTCATGAACTATATAACAATGTGTTGGAATTATTGCGCAATCATCATACTAAAAAGTGCAAACAGCTTAACTGATGCCTGTGAACACTTAAATTCCTTTAAGGGCCCTTCAGTTTCTACTGCAAATAATCCTACTACTAATTTGATTAGAAGCAGACTGCATTCTTTGAACAATTTTCTAAATTTTGTGCATATTTCAGATTGCGCTAATGATTTGTTAAGAGAACTTCCAATTTTGTTTGCTCATAACGAGCTGATTGAATTAGGCAATATTATAAATCAGGATTTAACTTTAAATGAAAAAGAAGTGCAAACAATCTTACAACCATATATTAGCCATTATAAAATAGAAGATCCTGATAAGCTTTTTAGGAAATATGTCAATAGTGTTTCGCAAAACAATGTTTATATGACGAAGCAGTTGGCTGTTGCATTAAAATCTGCATATGAAAACAAAACAATCTCGATAGATCTGCTTTTTGAATTAATCGATAAAAAAGCACTATATTGGTCCTGGGAAACAATAGTTATCTTTTCCCAGTATATTGATTATACATAATTATTGGTTATCCT
>CALUUL010000115.1 GCA_944323945.1 Candidatus Gastranaerophilales bacterium | reverse complement strand
GAAATAGAAAGAGAAGAAATAGATAAATTAGACTTATCAGATGAATTAAAACAAGAATTATTAGATGTTGTCGATAAATTAGAAAACAACATAGGTGATATGAATGAAGAAGAATTATCAGAATTAGCAGAATACATAGAACAAAATCATAGATTAAATGAAAAAAGAGAAGAATTAACTAAAGAAATGTTAGATAAAGTTGGAATAGATACAAGTGATGTATCAAAAGTACCACAACTATTACTTGAAAAAGAGTATGAGATGATAAGACTTGTTGATGATAGTTTAGAAGATAAAATTGTATATAAATATTCTATAAATAAAATGAGTAACAATGAATCAATTATATATTTCTATGAAATAGAAGAATCTGAAGGTGATTATACGACTGTAAAGTTTACGGAAATAATGGAGGAAAATTAAAATGATGTCAAAAGAAGATTTTGTCAAGGCAATGTTAAGACAAGAAGAATGGAAAAGAAATGAAAAGAAAAGACAACAAAGAAGAGAAATGAGACAAAAACACTATGAGGCTAGGTCATACCAATATGATGGAGCATCAAGAGAAATAAGAAAAAATAAATCAAATATGTATAAATAATAAGAGGGGTTTAACCCCTCTTTATTTATTTTAATAGACACAATAACTTATCAAAGTCAGTAAAATCATGCTTAACATGATACACTTCTAATAAATCCGAATATTGTCTTTTAAACGGTGATATTGATATTATAGGACACATCTTTATATTTTTCAATTCTTTTTCATATTTCCAACTATCAAATCTTGTTAAATCAACTTCAATCCAATATTCATATATTTGATTATTAATCATAATTTTCATAATACCATCCGTTCTTATTTTTGTATTAGGTATATAATATTCTCTTTTAAATTCAATTATTTTAATATCATTAACAATGCATTGTACATAGAATTCAGATAACATCAAACAACTTTTTCTTTGTTGACGTATCAACTTGTTATGATAATAAATATTTTCTTGAAAATTTTCTTTATGAACTTTTATTTTCTTATGATTGACAAGTTGTTTAAGTCTTCTTGAACATCCAGGCTGTGTTGTAAAGAATAAACGTTGTATTTGTGATGATGTCATTATCTTTAAAATTTTTAATGTATCTATAATTTGATTGTCTCTATCAGTCAAAACTATCATATTCACACCTCTTAGATTAATTAATTATTTATAATAATAATATATGTTTTTAAGTCAAAAAATTTACTAAATTTTTCTATTTTTGTGAGGCACTTATGTAGGGGTTAATGAAACAAAAGAAAACCGCTTTTGTTCCACCTAATTCTTTTTATTTTTTATTAATATGTATAAATATTGAAATATCAATGTTTATACAGTATAACATATGTTATATCTAAAATAACAATCGCCTATAACACTCTTTGATTGGTAGGGTATAACATCTTGTATAACATATAAAAATATTTTTACTACATTATATATAAAATAAAAAACACTTTTTATTTTATATTTTTAAGAAAAATTTTAAAAAAAGTAACATATTTGATGTGAAAACATAGTATATATTAAGTAAAGAAACAAAATCAATGAGATTTTAGATTATGTAGCCGTCTATACATGAACTAAATTCATTGTAAAAGATAAAGTTATTGACCAATTTAAGAAGAAAATTATTAAATTATCTAAGGTTGAAAAGAAATATTGAAATTCGTTCAAAAAAGAAGACCCCTACCTTCTTTTGAGATAGATTAAAATAAATATTGAGTATCGTATTAGTATAAGAATTATAAATTTCCAATGAGTAGTTTTATCAAGAACTTTACCATAAAAAATGAATTATCTTATGAATAAATTGCTAAATATCCAACGACAATAGTATTTTGAATTACTATTAGATGTTTAGACCAACATATTATAATTATTGAATTACATTTGAATAGAAATATTGTTAGTAATCCTCACCCATTTTGTAGGGGGATGGGTGTAGGATGAATCAATATATAATAATTGTAAAATACTAAGATGTGTTTATAATTATTGTAGATAGATTTTAGTATTTTACAAAATTAAATTAATAATAACATATGAATTCAAGGTATTAATATACATCCTAACCATATAGACATATGGTGAACGATTATAATTAAATATTAAAAATGAATATATTATTATTCAGTTTAAATTTTAAATACTATATTAATAAAGTTTTACAAAGAAATATATTAAGATGTGTGAATGGAGACGGACATTTACACGTTTTTATTGGGATAATGTGTTTACAAAAAATTTACATAGACATCATAAGTTCATTCATATTATATAATAATAAAAATAATTATTGGAGGTATATTATGAAGAATAAGAATACATCAAATGAAGTAGTTGAAGTTACTGAAACTAATAAAAATATAAAGGGGTTTAATACTGAAGAACTTACTAAATTAATTGTTTGTGGTTGTGGTGCTTTTGGTTGTTTTACTCAAGCAAATGTTATTACAATACCTAGTTTTGTATCAAATACACTAACAACTATATCAAATCTAACTTTACCACAAATAACAATAGGTATGATAGTTGGATTAGGTACTGCGATATTTACAAGTGAAGTAATACAAAATATGACTGATAATAAGGAGGAAAAATAATATGCTAGGAGTGTTATTATCATCTGTTATGATAGGTAGTGTAGTTGGCGGTGCTAAGACATTATATAGAAATTTATCTCCAGATAAAAAAAGTGGTTTGAGAACTGAAGAAGAGTGGGAAGATTTTTTGAATTCAATAGATATATCGAATAAATCATCGGAAAGAATTTATTTCATAAGATATGAAAGTGAAGATAAAGTTATATTAGGTGTTCCTTATGGTATAGCTGAACATGATATTAAAAATAGAGAGCCTTATTTTAAAATATTTATGGAATGTGAAACTCTTGAATATAAGGTATATAATGGATATTTAGTAATGAAGTTTTATAGAGATAAACTTCCTGAGAAGGTTGAATATGACATCAATAATGAAATATTAGGATTGAATGATATAATTATTGATATAGGTGTATCAAGAGATAATAATGCTATAATAAATTTTAACAAAACTCCACATCTATTAATTGCTGGAGCTACTGGTAGTGGGAAATCAGTAATGACACATTGTATATTGACACAACTCTATAGAAGATATCCAGAGTTGAAATTCTACTTGGCGGATATGAAAAAAGTCGAGTTAATGAATTATAAAAACCTTAAAAATACAGTTAAATATGTTGATAATGTAAATGATGTTTCTGAAATGGTAAAAGAGTTAATGGAAGAATGTGATAGAAGATATGAATTAATAGGAAAGCAAGGATGTAAAAAAATGGAAACTTACAATAAAAAAGTTCCTAAGAGATTAAGACTTAACCCTATAGTATTTGTAGTGGAAGAATGTGTTAGACTTGTATCAGATAAGCAATTACAAAAAGACCTAGCAGAACTATTATTTATAGCAAGGGCTTGTGGGATATATGTAATAATGACTATACAAAGACCTACTAAAGCATGTTTATCTCCTGAAATAAAGGCATCATTAGGTAACATAATAGGATTAAAGACCGTAAATAAAAAGAATTCGGAATGTATTTGTGATGATATGAGATTAAAAGACTTAAGAGGGTTTGGTCATGGTTGGTTATGGAATGATTTAGGTGAAGTTGAGTTTCAAGGATATTATATAGATGAAGATAAAATTGATGAATATGTTAAAGAACTTTAAATCACTACAGATTAGTAGTGATTTTTTTATGGATATTTTTAAAATTAACTCCAGAAAAAATCCAGGGCAGGATATTTTTAGGAAATTAGTCCAGAAAAAATCCAGGGCAGGATATTTTTAGGAAAAACATAATCAATCATCAATGATAGTATACTTCAGATGTATTTGTATAATGAATTATTATTGATGATTTTATGAAAGGTATAAAATATCTACATTATAAATCTTAATATATTTAATGTTTAAATTTTGAATTTTTCTATAGAGTTATATGATTATCATATGATATATTGTTCAGATTTGCATAAATGATATGTATATATATAAAATGTATTATTGAAATGTTTATAAGAATAGATTAAAAGAACTTATGAGTACTTGTCGTTTGTTACGAATATTTTATATTGATTGATAATTATTTAATTATTTTTTAACTCATTATCATTTTTTTGTTTTGTTTTTTTGTTTTTATTATTTGTCTTTGTTTTGTTTTTTGTTTTATTATTTATCTTTGTTTTGTTGTTTTGTTTTGTTTTTTTGTTTGTTTTTTTTGTTTTGTTTTTTTGTTTACGTTCGTGTGTGTACGCTAGGAAATCCGGGGAAGGACTTTTTCCTGGGAGGGAAGCTGCTTGCTCGAATCGAGTCATTTTTTCTTGTGGATAAGCCGGATGTTCGCCTTTTTTCTGTGGATAAGTCCTGTGGATAAGTGGACATTTTCCTGTGGATAACTTAGAAATAGGGCAAATGCTGTGGATAAGAGCATATTTTGCTGTGGACAACCTATTCCTGTGGATAACTATTGATTTTATATTTTTATCTAATATTTATATATAATCATGTCTTATCACATATTTAATATATGATTTATTATAAATTACACCATATTATATGAACATT
>CALUUL010000114.1 GCA_944323945.1 Candidatus Gastranaerophilales bacterium | reverse complement strand
TGGATGTTTGGATTTATAAATATAAACAAACCATCAGGAATAACTTCACATAAAATTATTTCTATTTTACGTAAAATAACAGGAATAAAACAAATAGGACATGCCGGAACATTAGATCCATTAGCTTCAGGTGTTTTACCTGTAGCAATCGGAAAGGCTTCAAAGTTAATTGATTATTTGGAAGAAGATAAAGCATATCAAGTCGGAATGTATTTAGGAAAGGTTTCTGACACATATGATACAGAAGGGAAAATAACAAATACAGATTACAGAAAAATAGAATTAAAAGAAATTCAATCTATTCTAAATAAGTTTAAAGGAACAATACAACAAATTCCCCCTGCATATTCTGCAGTTCATTACAATGGGAAAAGACTATATGAACTAGCAAGAATTGGGAAAATTCCTGAAGATATTCCTTCAAGAGAAATAAACATATACAAAAATGAACTGATTTCTTTTGACTATGATAATCAAATATTAGAACTAAATATAGAATGTTCAAAGGGAACATATATAAGGACAATAGTAAATGATATAGGACAAGAGCTCAATTGTGGAGCAGTAATGTTTAAACTAATAAGAACAAAATCAGCAGGAATGGATTTAGAAAACAGTTTTAAAATAACAGATAAAACAACACCACAAGAAATAGAAAAACATCTTATAGACCCACTGAGTGTGCTTAGAATTAATACTTATGAAATTAATGAATATGAATATAATAAACTACTAAACGGTAATCAATTTAAGAACAGAAGAAATTTAAAAGATACTATTCTTTTAACAAAAGACAATAAAGTTGTAGCAATAGCAACAGGAAATGATAAAATAATTCAACCAAGGAAAGTTTTATTATGAAAAAAATCATTTTTACTATAATTTGTATACTAATTTCTTTAACAGCATACGGGAATAGCTGTAATGTAACTTGTCCATCTGAAACGATGAAAGTTATTGAAGATGAAAATGTATTTCTTAAAGTAACAGGAATAAATTTTTTGACAAAAAAGATTGTAGAAACAGCCATTGAAAAAGAACTAAAAGATGAACTAAATTCCAAATTCAATGCAGATTTAGATATTTTCACATTAAAAAGACTTAAAAACGGAGAATTTAAAAATCTACTGTTAGCAAGTGATAATTTCAAATACAAAGCAATGAGCGTTTCTGATTTTAAAGCAGAAACAATTTGTCCTTATAACCAAATAATCTATAAAAATAAAAAAATATATTATCCAAATGATATACCGTTTAAATTCAATGCAAATATTACAAATAGTGATATTAAAAATATAATAAAATCAAAAGAATTTCAAAAACAAATACAAAGAAGTGCAGTTAAAATAAATGGTTTCACAACCTTAGAGGTACAAGAACCAATTGTAACAATTAATAATGGACAATTAGAATTTTCAATACCGATAAAAACATTTTTATCTAATGAACCATTTGTTATGAATTTAAAATCAAACATTGAAGTAGCTAACAATAAAATTATGTTAAAAGATACCACTTTTTCAACAAATAGTAATATAATTAACATAGATATTCTAGGTGGTATTATAAATCAAGTAAATCCTGTTGCATTCCAAATAAACAGTATAGATAGCAAATATTGCAAAATATACATTACAAGTGCAAAAATACAAGGAAATATAATTAAAACAGAAGGTATATTTATAATAAATAAAAACTACGAAAGGTAAAATGAGTAATTTTTCTAAAATAGTTATCATAATTTTATTAACACTTTCCTTCTTCTTCATAAAAGAAAAATGGGGAAATAATATTTCTAATTTATTATCATCAATTGACGGAATACCAAAAATAGAAATTCCAGCAATCAAAAAAGAAGCTAAGAAGAAAGAAGAAATAGTCAAAAAGCCAACGGAAGTTCCAACAAAGAAAGAAGTAACAAACGATAAAGAAACTGTCTCAATATATTTTTTAGCACTTGATTCAAATGATAATGGAATATACAAGAAAGTACAGAGAGAAATTCCAATAGGTCAAAACAAGCTGGAATTTGCAATAAATGAATTATTAAAAGGACCCAATATCGTTGAAAAATCAACAGGAGCATATAGTGAAATACCAAAAACAACAAAATTAATAAAGATAAAACAAAACGGAAATAAAATAATCATAGATTTTAGTTCAGATTTTCAATATGGTGGCGGAACAGATAGCGTATATTCAAGAATGATGCAATTAATAAAAACCGCATTAGCAAATACTGAAAATAAAAATATATACTTATATTTAGATGGCAAACAAGTCAATTTCATTGGTGGAGAGGGCATTATGATTACTCAACCTTTAAATGAAAAATCACTTGAAGTATAAGAAGAAAATATGTTAGGATTTTTTTATATTATTATGTCAAGATATTCTTATAACTAGGTTATAAGAGAGACGTTGATGATAGAAAATAAGCTTAAAACAAACATTATAAATAAACCACAATTTTGTCTGACAGAAAGAGAAACTGAAATTTTAAAACTAATAACAGAAGGTAAGACAAATTTCGAAATAGCCCAAAATATGAATATAAGTATACATACAGTAAAAGCTCATATAACAAATATTTTAATGAAAATGGATGTAAAATACCGCATACAAGCTGCAGTAAAAGCAGTAAGTGAAAATATTATTAATATCTGATTACAAATCAAAGCTTATGTGGTAAAATTAATATATACTACATTTTAAGGATATATGTTTTGTTTGAGAAATTTACTGAAAAAGCAGTTAATATTGTTAAATCGGCACAAATATGTGCAATTGAACACAATCACGAAAAAATATACCCGGAACACCTTTTACTGGCACTATTAAATGATACAAACAGTTTAATAGTAAAAACATTTTCAATATATAAAATAGAAATTAACGAATTAAAGAAAGAAATAGAAAAGCTATTAGAAAAAAGAGCAGTAATCAGACCAGCTGAATTTGTTGTTTTCAGTGATTCTTCAAAAGATATTTTTACAAGAACATTAGATATAGCAAGAATACTTGGGAATTCATATGTAAAACCTGAACATATTTTTCTTGCAATATGGGACTATCCCAAATTAGAACTTACAAATGTTTTAAAAGAAAAGGGTATAGATGTAGATAAAATGAAAACAATGTTCTACAATGTCCTATCAGCTAATAAGCCTAAAAAAGTAAGACACCCTGAAAGTATTGAAAAAAGAAGACGAATAGATAAAAACGATAATATTATTTCATTAATTGAAAGTTCTGACAGTAAAAAAATATTTGATAGAGCAATAGCAAAATTATCAACATCAAAATATGAAATATTAGGCACAGAACAAATTATGCAATCTATATTAGAAGATAATGAATCAGATATAGCACATATCCTATCTGAGTTTGGAGTTACAGCTGAAACATTTTCCAATAAATTAAACGAAATATCTTCAAGACAAGCAGAATATGAAGATAAACAGATTATATTTACACCTAATGCGCTTAAAACGCTTGCGAATGCAATAGATATAGTAAGAGAGGAAGGTACAGCATCAATATTGCCTGAACACATTATATTAGGATTATTAAAATCAAAAAAAGGTATAGCATACAATATATTAAAAGAGCTCAATGTTAATGAATATTTATTGGAAGATAAAATATTACAACCAATAGAGAAAGAAGTAAACGAAACATTATATATTATGAGACTGGCGAAACAAGAAGCAAGAAGAATAGGAAATAACGTTGTCGGAAGCGAATTAATTCTATTAGGTATTGTTCTTGAAGCAAATTCTATAGCAGCAGAGGTATTAAGAGATCTTGGCGTTATAGTAAAAGATGCAAGAGAAGTAATCGAAGAATTAATAGGGGTTTCAGACGATTATAATACATCGGAAATAACCTTCAGCCAGAGAGCAAAATTAATTTTAGAGGATGCTTGGAATATAGCAAAATCTCAAAATAAAACAAGAACAACCGCTGATGATTTATTGGTTGCAATATGCAATCAACCTGATTCCGTTGCTATGAAGGCATTAAGTAGATTAGGGGTAGATGCACTTGAAATCAGACAAGGAATTAAGAACAGAATTACAAACAGCAGAATTTGAATTACTCGTCCCTGCAAATAATAAAGATATAGCAATAAAAGCAATAAAAACCGGAGCAGATGCGGTTTATATAGGTTATGAGAAATATGGCGCACGAATTCAGGCCGGTAATTCAATGCAGGATTTAATTGAATTAATTGAATTTGCACATATCTACAGAGCAAAAGTGTATATTACAATAAACACTATTTTAAAAAATGAAGAAATCCCAAAAGTAGAAAAACTAATTTGGCATCTATACGCAATAAAAGCAGACGGAATAATAATCCAAGATATGGGAATTTTGGAATGCAATCTGCCGCCTATTCCGATAATCGCAAGTACTCAATGCCATAATAATACAATTGAAAAAATTAATTTTTTAGAAAAAACAGGATTTAAAAGAGTAATATTACCACGTGAGATAACTCTAGACGAAATAAAGGAAATACATAAAAACACAAATATCGAGCTGGAATGTTTTGTCCATGGTGCCTTATGTATGTCATACAGCGGGCAATGTTATTTAAGCTATGCTATAGGAGGAAGAAGCGCAAACAGAGGGGAATGTGCTCAACCTTGCAGAAAAAAATACTCGTTAAAAGATGCCGAAGGGAAATATATAGTAAGAAACAAAAACATTCTAAGTTTAAAAGATTTAAACCTTTCAGA
>CALUUL010000113.1 GCA_944323945.1 Candidatus Gastranaerophilales bacterium | reverse complement strand
GCAAAAGAACAGTATGATCAAGCGTCCGGAAGATATAAAGTCGGTTTAGGTGATGCTATAGAACTAAAAGATGCAGAAACAACATATAGAAACTCTCAGCTAGAATATTACAGTACATTGTTAAACTACCATGTATCTGCAGCTAACTTAGAAAAACTTATGGGTTCGCCACTTCAGGCAACGGATGTTGATTTATTATAATAAATGTTATACTTATCAATAAGGAGCAGAAAATACAAATCTGCTCCTTTTTAATATTGATATTTATTTAATCCTGTTTAACCATCAATACTTTAATCCTGATTAACTATGGAATAAAACCGAAAACAGTTATATAATATAACCATGGTTAAAGTAAAAGATGACATTAATAATACATTAGAGCAGGCTCATATGGATTTTATTTCAACCGTGAGCCATGAATTAAGAACGCCTTTAACAAGTATAAGGGGCTTTGCTGATACTCTTTTAACTTCTTATGATAGGCTTACACCTGAACAAAGAGAGAAGTTTCTGAATATTATAAAAGATCAATCAAATCGTTTAATAAGTTTGGTTGAAAATCTTTTAACAGTATCTAAAATGCAGTCAGATAAAGAGTTGATGATATATAAGACAGTTGATGTGACTCCTTTTATTGATGCTGCTGTTCAAATGATTAAAAATCAGTATAAAACTCATAAATATATCTGTAATTTTGATAAAAATATTCCTAAGATATTGATAGATACAGATAAATTCCAGCAAATAATGCTTAATTTAATTGATAATGCTTCTAAATATTCTAATGAAGGTTCAACTGTTCAGGTAAATGTTGTTCCTGATTATCAAAATAATTCTCTAATAATATCGGTAAAAGATGAAGGTATCGGTATAAGTAAAGAAGATATAAATAAAATTTTTAATAAATTTTCAAGAGTGGATTCACCTCTAACAAGAAAAATCCAAGGTAACGGTTTGGGGTTGTATATTACAAAAACTTTGGTTGAAAAAATGAATGGAAAAATTTCGGTCGAGAGTTCTTCCTGTGGTAGTGAATTTAAAATAGAGTTCCCTTTTGCTTCACCTGATGATAATGCAAAAAAGAGAATAAAAGAGTGATTTTATGCTTGTTAAAGTTGTTTTAATTATTGATAAAAGAAAAGAACAATCAATAAAATATAAAAAAATTCTTGAAAGTATAGGAATTTCTGTTTTTGTAGCTTCAGATTTTGCTCAATCACTTAATCTTATGAATATGTATGAGCCTGATTTGATTGTTATTTCTGATAGTTTGACTTTTGATATAAAAAAAGCAATAGAACAAATAAGGGTTCTAACATATAATACTCGTCCTGCAATTATTGCTCTTTCAAAGTCTAATCATATTCAAGATAAAATAGATATCTTAGATTCAGGCGCGGATGATTTTCTTAGTGAACCTATAAATAATGAGGAATTTCAAGCTAGGATAACAGCTCATATAAGAAGAAATTTTGAAGGATATTTCTCTGAAAAAACAATGCTTTTGAATTCAAAAGCTTCTTATAAAATGATGAAGCGTACTATCAATAATGATTCTGATTGGGCAATTATGCTAATAGATATCGATAATCTTGAATTTTATAAAGAATTATATGGTGAACTGGCAACGGATAAATTGCTTCAAACATATTCTGCAATTATAAAATCGGCAATAGATTCAAATGATTATTTAGGGCAGCTTTCTGATGAAGACTTTGTTGTCATTACAAATAATGAAAAAGCTGAGAAGATTGCAAATTATCTTGTATATGCTTTTGATACGGTAGTTTCTAAATTTTATTCTGAAACGGATGCAAAGCGTGGTTTTATGTTTATGCATGGTGATGATGAAGCTGAAGATAAAGTGAAGTTAGTTACTACAAGTATTGGCATAATTTCAAATAAATACAAAAAATATAATGATTTAAAACAAGTTATAAGTTCATTGATATCTACACATAAACTTGCAAAATATAAAACAGAATCAGCTTATGTAATGGAAAGACCAAAAATAAGTGCTGATAATGCGGTTGAAGAAAAAGAACCGAATAATAATATTCTAATAGCAGAGCCTGATGAAGCTTTATCAATATTGCTTGAAGCAACGGCAAGATTACAAGGGTATAATGTTAAAGTAGTAAATGAATTTGAAGAAATCTTTTCGATAATAGAAGATTATAATCCGGCGGTAATAATTTTAGATGCAGGAAATTCGGAAACACTAAAAGGACTTGAAATTTGCAGAAAATTGAAATTTGAAATGCAAAATCTAAAATCAAATATTATATTTACAACAACCATACATGATAAAGAGTTAGTTTTAAATGCAGGGGCAGATTTATATTTGCCAAAACCCTATGAACTATCTGTAATGTTTGGTTGGATAAAAAAATTTAACGAAAATTATAACGGTTAAGGAGATAGTAATGAAAGTTAAAATTGAAAAGAAATCTATATTAGATATAGATGCAGATGTAATAGTTGTTAATCTTTTTGAAGGTGTTAAACATCCGGGCGGAGTAACTGGCATTGTTGATAAAGCCTTCAATAATGTAATTTCTGATTATGTAATAAAAAAGGAAAAGTTTGAAGGTAAATATGGAGAAATCTATAAATTACCGTTAATAGGTGAAGATAAAAAGATATTTGTAGTGGGACTCGGTAAGCAAGCTGATTTTTCATATTCTAAAATAAGAAATTTGACTGCTAAAGTTGTAAGAACTTGCACTTCAAATATAAAAAAAGTTGTATCTATCCTTCATGGTGCCGGAGTTGCAGGATTATGTCCTCAACTTTGTGCGCAAATGATAGCAGAAGGTGCAATATCAGGAACTTATAGTTTTGATAAATATAAAACTCAAAAGAAAGAAAATAATATAAGTGATTTTATAATTGCAGAAATAGATGATGAAAAATATAAAAAGGCAAAAAAAGGTATAGAAGAAGGTTTAATTGTTGCACAGTCTGTAAATATGGCAAGAGATTTAATTAATGAATCATCTCAGTATTTATACCCTGAAACATTAGCTCAATTTGCGGTAGAAAATTCAAATGTAAAAACAACTGTTTATAATAAGGAACAAATAAAAGAAATGGGGATGAATGCGTTTCTTGCAGTAGGACAAGGAAGTATTCATGAACCGAAATTTATACATATGGAATATAAACCTCAAAATCCGAAAAAGAAAATAGCAATTGTAGGAAAGGGTATTACTTTTGATGCAGGCGGTTTAGATTTAAAGCCACCAGCATCAATGTTAACAATGAGAGATGATATGTCAGGGGCTGCTGCAGTAATTACAACAATGAAAGCAATATCAGAATTAAAGCCTGATGTTGAAGTCCATGCAATAGTTGCAGCTTGTGAAAATATGCCATCAGGCAGCAGTTATAAACCTGGTGATGTCATTATTGCCAAAACAGGCAGAAGTATAGAAATAGATAATACTGATGCTGAAGGCAGAGTTACACTTGCTGATGCTTTGGCATACGCTGAAGAACTTGGTGTTGATGAAATTATTGATATAGCAACACTAACAGGAGCTTGCGTGGTTGCATTAGGTACTGTTGCAAGCGGAATTATGGGTAATGATGATAAGAAAATTAAAGAATTTATAAAAACAACAGAAATAACAGGTGAACGTTATTGGCAAATGCCTATGTTTGAAGAATTCGGTGAATCACTAAAAAGTGATATAGCTGATACTAAAAATACAGGCGGAAGAAATGGCGGAACATCTGCTGCAGGTATATTCTTATCTAAATTTATTAAAAATACACCTTGGATTCATATTGATATTGCAGGTACTGCTTTTATTGATAAACAAAATGATGAAGGAATTAAAAATGCCACAGGTATTGGTGTAAGAAGTTTGATTAAATATATTGCCGGTTAAGATTTTGATAAACATAAAAAAGGGAAATGTTTTTACAATATTTCCCTTTTTGCTATCAAATGTTTATAATAAAACGAAAAGGGGATATTCTATGAAATTTCATACTAAATATTTATGGTTTAATACAAAAAAGCACAGAGAGTATATAAATATAACAAGAGATGTAGAACAAGCACTTGAAGAAAGCGGAATTAAAGAAGGGATGATTTTGGTAAGTGCTATGCATATCACTGCTGGTGTATATGTTAATGATGCAGAATCAGGTTTGATTTCTGATATTGATAAATGGCTTGAGGAATTGGCTCCTTTTAATATTGATTATAATCATCATAATACAGGTGAAACTAATGGCGATAGCCATTTGAAAAGTTTATTAATTGGGCATGAGGTTATAATTCCTGTTACAAATTCAAGACTGGATTTTGGTCCTTGGCAGCAAGTATATTATGCCGAATTTGACGGTCAACGTCGCAAGAGAGTTCTTATAAAAGTAATGGGTGAGTAATGTTTAAAATTGTCAAAGAAATAAAATCAAAGGAAAATAATTCTATTGCTCTTTTGGAGTCACAAAGTGAGAAATATGATAAAACAATATTGATTATTGGTGTTTTTCATGGGGAAGAACCGCAGGGAGAATATCTGATAAATAAGTTTTTAGAAATGAATTTATCTGATCTGAAAAATAGGTTATTGATTATTCCATGTTTAAATCCTGACGGAAAGAAGAAAAACCAAAGGCAAAACTCTAACGGAGTTGATTTAAATAGAAACTTTCCTACAAAGAACTGGTGTAAGGCAGAAAAAAAAGAATATTTTGGAGGAGATGAGCCTGCAAGCGAGATAGAAACAAAATTTATGATGGAAATTCTTTCCGGTTATAAAATTGATGCAATATT
>CALUUL010000112.1 GCA_944323945.1 Candidatus Gastranaerophilales bacterium | reverse complement strand
GCATATTATAGTATTTTCGAATGTATATTTGAATACTGTTTGCGTAGATATATAGACAGAATATGTGGGGATAGTGTCAATAGTTTTTTGTAAAATTAAAATCTTGCCGTTTGGCAGACTGCTATGATATCAGACAGCAGATCCTCTTTTTGACTTGAAACGATGATCTATATTTATATAGTAGCTAGATTTCCAGTTGCCTACCGCTATACGAGGCAGAGGGTAACGGCGGTTTTTCAATAATAATTTTAATTTTATACAAAGCTATTTTTTTTAAATGACGATTAATCAAATTTAGAGTACTCATGGTTTAGTATGGAAAAATTGGCTATTTTAAGGAGAAAATATGAACTGGAGAAGTATAAGAGCGTATAACAGCTCTCAGAATAACGCATTTGAAGAGTTAGTCTGTCAATTGGCTCGTAATGAAAAAAATGATGCTTATGTAAAGTTTACAAAACTTGGCGCCCCTGATGGAGGATTAGAAGCATTTTGGAAATTGAAAGACAATAGTGAACAAGGCTGGCAAGCAAAATATGTTTTTTCAATAGAAGAGGCTATTGCTCAAGCTAATGATTCATTTAGAACAGCTTTAAATACGCATCCCGAATTAACGACCTTCATTTTGGCAGTACCTTTTGATTTGCCAGATCCAACGTATGAACGTAAAGGAAAAGTAATAAAAAGTGGTAGAAAAAAATGGGAAGATAAGGTGAAAAAATGGAAAGAGGATGCAAAAAAGCTAAATAGAGAAATGGAAATATATTTATGGGATGCGTCAACATTATTAACAAAATTAGAAAAGCCAGAAAATGAAGGACTGCGATATTTTTGGTTTGATAAGGAAGAGTTTACAAATCAATGGTTTAATAACAATTTGGATAATGCTATTTGTGATTTAGGACCACGTTATAGCCCGGAATTAAACATACCATTGCAGATTAGCCAAAACTTTAAATACATAAGAAGAAATGGAGAAACTTATTTATCGGTAAAAAAACTGGCGAGAAAGATAAATTTATTTTTTACTGACTTTGAAAGATTGGTTATTAATTATTCTTCAGAACTTACAGAAAGTATTTATGAAATAAAGAAAAAAATAGATAACCTTGAAATTCTTCTTGAACTAGATGGATACGAAGAAATGAAGGAATTACCACTACAAGAAATTGAGGTGACTTTTTCCGAGATTAATGATTTATGCGACAATATCGTTGATGAAATACGAGAACAATTACAAGAAAAATTTTATGAATCTAGGATTTACAAATCATATAGGAACTTAGGTGATATATTGTATGAGGGGCAAACCTTATTTGCTGATAATTTTAAACTATTAAATAACCCCTTTGTCCTATTGTATGGGGAGGCTGGGAGTGGAAAATCTCATCTCTTAGCCGATATATGTGTGCAACTAAAAAATAACAACATACCAAGTATTTTTTTATTAGGTGAACAATTTTCCTCAATCAATAGTCCCAGGGAGCAAATCCGGGAACTGTTACAAATTACATTGGATTTTGAAAATATGCTTGGAGTATTAAATTCTATAGGACAAGTAAAAGGTGAGAGAATATTAATTATAATAGACGCTCTGAATGAAGGGGACGGAAATATATTGTGGCCTAAATATTTACCCGGATTAGTCAATCAAATTAAAAAATTTCCGTGGATTGGTTTCATTGCGAGCGTTCGGAGTGAATATAAAGAAGAGATTATTCCTAAAGAGCTAATAAATAGTTTTGTTCAGATAAGGCATACAGGATTTGATGAGATGGCTGATTATGCGTGCGACAGTTTTTTTAACTATTATGATATAGCGCCAGAAGTTCCGGTTTTGTCGGAAGAATTTACTAATCCTCTATATTTAAAATTATTTTGTGAATCATATGATAAAAACAAACAGTATTGTGGATTACCTGGACTTTCTGATGTATTTGAGAGTTATACTGATAATATAAATTTAAAATTATCAAAAATCGATAATTTTGGATATGATGAATCTTTAAATCGAGTTCATGACAGTATTCATGCAATCGCTATTAAAATGGTTGAAATGAATTCCTACGCTTTAACATACAGAGATGCAACAGATATTATTAGAGAAATTGATAAAAAATATAATATTCAAAATACAACAAGGTATAAAAGTTTTTTAGATGCCTTAATAAAAGAAAACATTTTCAAATGTAATCGTAGATACAGAGAAAAGGAAAAATATGTGTCCTTTTCTTATGAGAAAATGCGGGATTATTATCTGGTATATTATCAGTTAATGAAAAAACCCGAAGGGGAAAGGATCGATGAGTATATCAGAAATAGCCCATATTTTTCAGATGTATTTGAAAAGAGACCTTTTGCAAAATTAAACAAAATAACCATGTTATCTTTACTTTTGCCAGAAATTTACGATGTGGAATTAATGCAATGTGTTCCAGACGGGAAAATCCCAAGATTTTTTGTTGAGTGCTTTTTAGATAGTTTAATATGGAGAAGAGAAAAAAGGATTAATCCTAAAATTGTGGATTGGGTAAAAGATATTTGTGAAAATGACGGTGAATTAAGAAATATAGTTGTTAAACATATAATGAATTTATGCGCTTTACCACAGAGCCCATTTAATATTTCTTTTATTCATGAAAATTTTCTTATAACAAATTCTATGGGAAAGAGAGATGCGTGGTGGAATGAGCTAATTAATGAATGCTACGACAGAAATGATCCATATATTTTTAGGAGGATTATTAATTGGAGTTGGAAACCAGACCGACAAAGCAATATTAGTACTGATTCCAGAAAATTATTAGGAATTACACTACTATGGTTTTGTGCGTCTACGAATAGAGAGTTAAGAGATTCAGCTAGTAAAGGACTAGTCTGTCTGTACAAAAGCGCTCCTAGAGAAATTTTGGAACTGTTCTATATATTTCAAGATATAGATGATTTATATATCTTAGAACGTCTGTTTGCAGTAACATATGGTATAGTTATGTTTTCTGATAAAAAAGAGGATATAAAATCTATAAGTGATTATTTGTTGTGCGAAGTATTTGAGAAACCAGAGATAATTCCGCATATTATTATACGTGATTATGCAAGAGGAATTGTTGAATTTGCGTTATCACAAGATATATATGACCAAGAACTAAAAGCATATTATCAGAAATTAGTCACTCCACCATATAAGAGCAAATTTCCGATGAGATTTCCATCGAAAAAAACTATTGAAAAGATGTGTGAAACATATAAAGATGATATAGGATTTTCTGAAGTAAAAAATTCTATGGATACAGGAGTAGGATATGGTGATTTTGGCCGATATATTTTTGGAAATACTCTCGAAAAATTTGAGAGTATTGATTTAGATAAATTAGAGAGATGGGTGATTAAAAGAATAATGAAATTAGGATATGATCCTAAAATTCATGATAAGAAAAGACCGACGTATTATGGAAGGGGAACCAGTAAAATAGAACGTATCGGGAAAAAGTATCAATGGATTGCTTTCTATGAAATTGTAGCGCTGGTTGCAGATAAATACTTGATAAAGCCTGAATGGGGAGAAAAAGAAGGCCATTATTGCAGCGGCACCTTGGAACTTGGTCTTAGACAATTTGATCCTACTTTATTAATAAAAGGTGCGAATATTCTGCCTTATGAGCAACCTGTTAAATCGTGGATAAGTAATCGTGACTATTTATCAAGTAATAACGATGAACAAGAATGGATTACGGAAAAAATACCAAGCGTGGAGGATCTGATACAATTTCAAGATACAAATGGAGAAGACTGGATTGCATTATGTCATTTTCCTATTTGGAATGAATATCCTGATGAAATTGAAAATAAAAAGCAAGAAGATATTAACGCTAAACAAAAGAAAATGTATGGCTATATAAATTCTTTTTTGATTCCAAACAGTAATGTGGAAGAGTTTATTGAAATATATGATTCTGATAGTATAAAAACAAAAGATGCATTAAATCTATTAAATTGGAGGAGTGTATATTTTAAAGAATATTATTGGTCAACTACATATAAGAAAACAAATGAAAATAGAGATATTGGATTATGGAATCATCTTGTTATTGATGATACGGATACAAATATAATTTATGCTAATACAGCACAACGGCATATTTGGGAAGCTGAATATGATTATTCCAAAAATGAGAGTTCTCTGGCTTTTGATATACCGACAGAGATATTATATAAAGGCATGAATATGCATTATGAAGGTGTCCCGGAATACTATTGCGGCAATGAAATGGTTTGTTATAACCCGGGCGTAAATCAGCAATCAAATTATCTGCTTTTAATAAAAAAGAAATCTTTATCAGAGTGGCTCAAAAAGAACAATTTGTGTATGTTCTGGCTTGTTACAATAGAGAAAAAAATAGTGAAAGGACATATGGGATCAATTCAGTGGTCTGACTGGCAAGGAATGTATACACTTTCCGATGACGGAATTCACGGGGAAATAGAGCAAACAGACTATAGTTTGTAATGATATTTTTCTTCAGTAGAGTATATTTTTAGAAACGTAGATTTATCTGAATATAATTAGAAAAGATTTTAGCTTGTAAAAACTGTTCGTGGTTCTTATTATGTCCAGACAGTTTCTATGACTCAAAGATTATATAAGAAGATGCTGCAGGTAAACAAAAGTTTAGAACTATATGACGGGGCTCGAAACATAAAGTATGATAAAAAATTATTAACTTAGGGTAAGTAGCAGTGATGTGGTAAAATGATTTGTCTGGCATAGAAGGAAATAATAAAAAGATTCATTATTGCTATTTTACCTAAATCTGGTATAATACTGTGAGCATACTAAAAAGTGAGG
>CALUUL010000111.1 GCA_944323945.1 Candidatus Gastranaerophilales bacterium | reverse complement strand
TTGTTTATTTATCCGATTTTTGTAGCATTAATTATGTCTTTATTTTTCAAGGAAAAAGTAACGAAAACAACTATTTCAGCACTATTTTTAACATCTATAGGTATTATTCTATTATATAACGGAAAAATAGATCAAAAATTAGATACAACCGGAATTATGTATATATTAACTTCAGCACTATTTTATGCACTCTATATTGTTTCTGTAAAAAAAATAAAAGGAGTAAGAACAATTCCATCAGAAAAAACGACATTTTATGTTATTTTGTTTAGTCTTCCTATTTTTATATATAATTTGAAGTTCTGTACACAATTGCAAGTTATAAAAACACCTATGTTATGGCTAAATGTAATTGGATTAGCTATTTTCCCAACAATTATTTCAATTGAAGCTACTAATATAGCTATAAAACTAATTGGTTCAACATATACTGCGATACTAGGTGCGTTAGAACCTCTAACTGCAATATTTTTTGGTGTACTTTTATTCCAAGAAGTTCTCACTCTCAGAATCATTATTGGGATATTATTAATTTTATCTGGAGTTATTTTAATTATTCTCAGAAAGAAAAAATAATTTTACAACATAAAAAATTTGATATAATATAAAACTAAATATTGTACTGTGAATGAGGAATAGCTTATGTTTGAAAAATTTTATTCTGAAAGAATTAAAAATACACCATCGTCTTTCATCAGAGAAATTTTAAAAGTCACACAAAGTCCAGATATAATATCTTTTGCAGGTGGACTTCCAAATCCTATTTCTTTTCCACAGGAAGAATTAAAAATATCGATGAATAGAATTGCAGATAAATATGGCTCAAAAATCTATCAATATTCAACTACACTAGGATTAGACAGTTTAAGGCAATATATTGTTGATAGATATAATAAACTTTGGGGGATGGATATTACAATAGAAAATGTAATTATCACAACAGGTTCACAGCAAGCTCTTGATTTAATAGGTAAAGTTTTTGTGAATGATGGAGATAATGTAATGGTAGAAAAGCCGTCTTATCTTGGTCTTTTGCAAGCTTTTTGTTTATATAAGGCTAATTTTGTTGCGACAAAATTAAATGAAAATGGTTTAGATATTGAAGACTTAAAAAATACGCTAAAGAAATATAAACCCAAAGTAGCATATTTAATTCCTAATTTTCAGAATCCTACAGGTTTGACTTATACAAAAGAAAATAGAGAAAAAGTTTTTGAATGTATAAAAGATGAAGAAATGATTCTGGTTCAAGATGACCCATATGGAGAATTGAGATTTGAAGATAATGAAAGAATACCTTATATAGGAATGAATCAATCTGATAAAAATATTTATTTGGGTTCTTTTTCTAAGATAGTAACTCCCGGAATGAGATTAGGTTATATTATTGCACATAAAGAAATCATAAAAGAATTAGAAACAGCAAAACAAGCTTCCGATTTACACTCAAATATATTTGGACAGTATTTGATTGCAGATTATCTTTATAATAATGATTTAGATAAACATATAGAAAAAATTAAAGCATTATATAAATCTCAAGCAAATGCAATGACAGGTGCAATGGAAGAATATTTCCCTAAAACAGTAAAATTTACATATCCTAAAGGTGGAATGTTTACGTGGGTAACATTAGAAGAAGGAAAAGATGTTATTAAATTATTTAATAAAGCTATTAATAAAAAGGTTGCATTTGTTCCAGGACATCCATTCTATGTAAAGCCTGATAATGTAAATACTTTAAGACTAAATTATACAAATGCAGATTCAGAGACAATAAAAGAAGGTATAATGCGTTTATCTGAAGCACTAAAAGAAATATAAAATTAAAAAGCTGATTTAAAAGTTTTTTAATTTATTTTTTGTAATTTAGTTATAAAATAATTTTGGGAGGATATAAGTATCATGAAAGATTTAAAAATCAAAATAACTGGTACTTCTGGGCAAGGTATTATTAGTTCAGGCGATATTTTATCATATGCGACAGCAAGAAAAGGTTATTATGTAACAACATATAGAGCTTTCCCGTCAGAAATAAGAGGAGATGGGAAGTGTTATTATACCCTAAGATTAAGCGAACACAAAGCTTTAACGGCAACCGGTAGTACTGATATACTTGTTAGTCTTGATGAAGATACTATATATGAATGTGTAAGAACTGTGTCTCCAAATGGAATTTTGATATACGACAGCGATTTAGTTAAAGATTTAAAAATTGAAAGACAAGATATAATTTCATATCCTATTCCATTGGCTAAAATTGCGAAATCAATTAATAGTGAACGATCAAGAAATATGGTAGCATTAGGAGTTGTTGTTGCTATATTGAAAAATTTACATTTAGAAGAGCAAATTTTAAAAGATATTGAATTACGTTATAGACTAAAATCACAAGAAATTATTGACTTAAACAAAAAAGCTTTACATATAGGTGTTAAGTATGTAGAAGAAAATATTGTAAGGAAAGATTCTTATGATAAAGCAGAGATGAAATCAACAGGTGCAAAATTAATAATGTCTGGTAATGAAGCTATTGGTTTAGCAGCGTTGACAGCAGGGTGCAGATTTTTTTCAGGATATCCTATTACACCAGCAACTGAAATTATGGAGTGGCTTGCAAAAGAATTACCTAAGTTTGGTGGAAAAATGATTCAATGTGAAGATGAAATTGCAGCCATAAATTATGCTCTAGGTGCATCATATGCCGGTGTAAAATCAATGACCGCAACTTCAGGACCAGGATTTTCGTTAATGCAAGAGGCATTAGGTTTGGCATCAATGGCAGAGCTTCCTGTTGTAATTGCAGATGTTCAAAGATGTGGACCAAGTACTGGCGTTCCAACAAAAACAGAACAAAGCGATTTATTTGCTGCAATGTATGGTACTCATGGTGATTGCCCTAAAATTGTTCTTGCACCAATGAACGTTGCTGATTGTTTTTATCAAACAATTAATGCATTTAATTTTGCAGAACAATATCAGGTTCCTGTAATAATTCTTTCAGATGCGTCTCTTGGTCCTAGAAGAGAATGTGTTGATTTAATAGATATAGAAAATATAAAAATAGTTAATAGACAGAAACCTGACTTAAAAGAAGGAGATATCTATAATAGATATAAAGATACCGAAACAGGCATTTCTCCAATAACTTGTCCTGGTGATAAATATGGGGAGCATGTAATAACCGGTCTTGAGCATACTGAAGCGAATGCGCCGACCCCTGATCCCAAAATTCATAGACAAATGACAGAAAAAAGATTTAGAAAATTAGAAACAGCTGCCGGTCAATTTTCAAAGGCAAAAACATATGGTGATGAAGATGCAACAATTGGTATTATAAGTTGGGGCTCGACATCTGGTCCTGTTTTTGAAGCAATAGATAAAGCTGCGGAAGAAGGTATAAAAGTTCAAGCCTTGTATCCAAGAACATTATATCCACTACCTACTGACTGGATAAAAGGCTTTATTAAAAATAAAGAAGTTGTTATAGTTATTGAAGCTAATTATAATGCTCAGTTTAAATCTACGATTGTAGAAAGATGTGCACATATAAATAAGGGAATGGAAGTATTGGAATTTCTAAAATATGATGGTACTCCATTTACACCTGAAGAAATTTTTGAAGAAATAGAAAAAGTTGCGAAACTTCAAGAAGAGAAAAATCAACTTTCTACGAATAAACATACTCATTTTTAATAAGAGGAAAAAGATATGGAAGCAAATGATTATAAAGGTAGGGTAAAACCATCATGGTGTCCCGGGTGTGGAAATCACGCAGTATTAATGGCACTAAAAAAAGCAATGGCAGAATTAAATTATCAAACACATGAAACAGCAATTGTTTCAGGAATTGGTTGTTCAAGTAGATTCCCGTTTTTTATGTCAACATATGGTTTTCACACTATACATGGTAGGGCATTGCCAGTAGCTATAGGACTTAAGCAAGCAAAGCCTGAAATTAATGTAATTGCTGTTGGTGGTGATGGTGATGGCTTAAGTATTGGTGGTAATCATTTTATTCATGCCGGAAGAAAAAATCCGAATATAACATATATTATGATGGATAATGAGATATATGCATTAACAAAAGGACAATGTTCTCCAACATCCAGACAAGGTACAATTACAAAATGTAATCCATATGCTTGGACTGCCGATAGATTAAATCCTGTTTTAATGGCATTGTCTTTTAATGCTTCATATGTTGCAAGAGGTCATTCCGGAAATGTAAAGCAATTAGAAGAACTTATTCTTTCCGGATTAAAACATAAAGGATTTTCATTTATACACATAGTTTCACCGTGTGTTCAATACAATAAAGTTTCTTCTTTTGAGAAAATTAAAGAATTAGTAAGAGATTTGCCATCTGATCATAATGTTGAAGATAGAGTAAATGCTATGAAATATGCATTTGCCCCAGATGGTCTTTATACTGGTGTCTTTTATAAGACAGATAGACCAACTTATGAAGAAAGATATCAAGAAGTTATAAAAATAGCAAAAGAGAAAATTTCTGAAAATTATACAGTAAAAGATGTAATGAAACAATTTCAATAAGGAAGTAAAATGACTAAAGTAAAAAGAATAATTATAACTGTGTTCGCTTTAATAGGTTTGGCATTGTCTATTGAGCTATGTGTAGTGTACTACAATGCAAATTTTGCAATAGACGCAGCCCCCAGTATTTGTGCAATAAGTGATAAGATGGACTGTGATAGTGTAGCCAAAACATCATATTCGCAGTTTTTTGGTGTACCATTGTCTTTATGGGGTGTTTTATTATATTTATTTTTCTTGTTTATGACATATGTTGATAAATTGCAAAATATTAAGGGATTTGGACTTCTAAAGGTATTTAAGAACCCGACTTCTTATAT
>CALUUL010000110.1 GCA_944323945.1 Candidatus Gastranaerophilales bacterium | reverse complement strand
TAGAAATTCGGATAATGAAAATAATTTGGAAAAATTAACAGATGATATTTATTTTGATGAAAATTCGCTAACTAAAGATAAACATTCTATAAAGGGTTGGTTTAAAATATATAATTCAGAAGATAGATATGCAGTCAATATTGACAGTATTCCTATTTATTATGAATTGAATCAATACCAGGCTTATTGTCAATCAAATGTATTATGCCTTACTCATTTAAAAGAATTTGATAAAGATGGTAATTTATTACTGGATGAACCAAATAACAATGGTATTTGTCCAAGTTATAATGGATTTGTAAATGGAGAAATATATTTTAATACTTTATGCAAATATAAAGAATAAATCCGCAGGTTTATTTTACCTAAAGACTCATATATAAAAAAATATAAATATGTTATAATTATTCGCTATGAAAAAGTTTATTATTATATTAATTTCTATATTTTCATTATTATCATCATTTGCATTTGGCTTTTTTATAAAAAAGTTTGTTGATGATAAAAAGCTTTATAATCTAGAAATTGAAAAAAATAATTTAGAAGAAAAGATTAACAACTTTAAAGAAATAAATTCTGATAGTTGTGAAATTGAGAGAGAAAAGTTAAAAGGAAAAATTAATCAACTTGAAAAAATAAATCTCAAATTATCTAAATATACGAATTATAGAAATTCGGATAACGAAAATAATTTGGAAAAATTAACAGATGATATTTATTTTGATAAAAATTCTTTAACAATAAAGAAATATTCAATATCAGGCTGGTTCAAAATGTATACTTCAAAGGAGAGATATACACACAATACTGAGGATAATTCTGAATACTATATACTAATAAAATATGATGCTGATTGTAAAGAACCCGCATTATGTCTTGAACATATAAAAGAATTTGACAAAGATGGTAATTTATTATCAGATGAACCGAATAAGTACGGCGTATGTTATAATGGGGCAGGCGGATGGATTAACGGGGAAATAGCTTACGAAGCCTTATGCAGATACAAAAAGAACGGAAAGTGATTCTACTCTCCGTCCGGTGTTAAAAACAATTCTTTTTCTCTTCTTCTTCTATTAACCAGTCCTTTTAATACTTTGCCCTTTTGATGTATATATTCGCCAAATTTATTAGCAGCCCCTTCATAATCTCCAGAATTTAATTTTTTAAGTAAATCTGAATTATGTAGTATATTGGGACCAAGATTAAACATAAAACTGGCTAATGCTATTTTTTGGTTACTTGTTAAAGGAACTTCTACTTCTTTTAATCCTGTAGTATGTTCTTCAAAATCCTTTCTATATAATTCTTCTGCTTTTTCTTTTGTAATTTTCATTCCAAGAGTAATTGGTTTTCCGTCAACCAATTTGGTATGACCATATCCTATTGTTAACTTATCTCCATTTACAGGATAATATGCATTCGGGCTAAATTTTTCTTCCCCTTGTATAAATATTCTCGCCTTTTGTAATTCTGCATCTGAAAATTTAGTATTATTACTCCATCTTGGTGCAGTTTCTATAGATTTATTGTTTATACTTTGGTTCAGTTTTTCTAATCGACTATTTTTGTATTTTTTTAGAATATCATTTTCCTTTAAATTTTCAACATTGTTTTTATCTATTGTTTTGGGGAACAATAGATCCGCTCTTCTTTGCATTTTATCTTCATAACTTTGTGCTGTAGAAGTTCCGCCTCCTTTATCCGTAAATTTACCTTCTTCATCCCTTGGATGATCTGCTTCATTCCATGCTGCCATTCTTTTCTCCTTTCATGATTTATTTAAGAACTACAATTTAACTGACAGTATTTAATACTTTATTCCTTTAAGTTATTATTAATAGTCTTTTACTTACTGTTCGTTATATTTTTAGTATAAATCTTTTTGTGAAACATTCAAGATATATCGCTTAGAAATAATATTTTAAAGAACTTTTTTATCATCAAAACCATGGCCGTGAGGCAATTACAATTATATGTAAATTATTGTAAAAAACTCATTTTTTACATTACTATGTAACTCAAAAATTTTTATATATAATACAAGAATATCTGTGGGCTTCTTTGTAGAATAAATTCAGAAAAAATTATTCACAGTTCTTTATAAAAAAATCCAAAGTTAAACAAAAAGAAAATTTGAATTTTTATGTTTAAACCTAAAATCTTTAGCAATTATATCAAAACCTGAAAGCGCTCCTTTGCCATATGATTCTTTTAGTTTTTCAAAGAATATTTTTTGTTTTTTTGTAAGCATATTTATATTATAGGCATTTGCCTATAAAACATTAAGAGAATTATTTCCTTTTGGACTTATCATACAAAAAGCAAGATACACAAGAATTTTCAAGTGTATAGCAATCAGGATGATTTATCTTACATATATCCATTTTTAACTTGCACCTCGGCTCAAAAGAACAGCCCTGAAAACAATCTTTTATAGAAGGAGGCTGTCCTTCTATAGCTTCTAACTTTTTTGAATTAAAATCGGGCAAGGTTTTTAACAATGCCTTTGTATAAGGATGTTTGGGATTTTTAAATAATTCAACAGCAGAAGAATACTCAACAACATGCCCAGCATACATAACAGCAACCTTATCGGCAGATTCATAAACCAAACCAAAATCATGAGAAATAAAAATAAATGATGTACCAAAATTATTTTGAATTTCTTTTAAAAGATCCATTATTTGAGCTTGAACAGTAACATCAAGTGCAGTAGTCGGTTCATCAGCAATTATAATTTTCGATTGACAAGCTATGGCCATAGCAATTATTACTCTTTGGCGCATTCCACCAGAAAATTCGTGAGGATATGCTTTTAGTCTTTCTTTTGCATTTGGAATTTTTACCAAGTCTAAAACATCAATCGCTATTTTTTCCGCTTCTTTTCCTTTTACATTTTGATGAACTTCTATAACTTCTAAAAGCTGCGAACCAATAGTATAAAGAGGATTCAAAGACGTCATAGGATCCTGAGGAACGAGTGCTATTTCTCGTCCTCTAATATATTGCATTTCCTTTTCCGGTAAAGAAAGTAAATCTTTACCATTATATATTATTTTCCCCGATGTAATTTTTGCATTTGGAGCAAGCAGCCTTAGAACAGACATGACAGTAATTGTCTTACCGCAACCTGATTCTCCGACAAGAGCAAGCATTTGTCCTTTTTCTAATTCTAAATTTATATTATGCAACGCTTGATAATCTTTGTCATCAGAATGAAAGCTCAGATTAAGATTTTTAATTTCCAAAAGATTCATAAGTTAATATTAACCTATGTTTTTAGTCTTTGCAATTAGTATAAGGTCTATACTTCAATTTGTCCCGTAAAAGAATAATCAGCTCTGCCAGACATAAAGATATCATGTTTTGTATCGTTAATATTACCATCCCACTCAATTAAAAGCTGTCCGCCCGGTAAATTTACTTTTACTTTATTATCACATAAACCGTTTAATATAGCAGCTGTTACGCTGGCACAAGCCCCTGTTCCGCATGCCAGAGTAATTGCACAACCTCTTTCCCATACATCCAAATTAATTTCATCACGTGATAAAATTTTTATAAACTCTACATTAGTTTTTTCCGGGAATAAAGGATGCGTTTCTATCTCACGACCATACTTTAAAGCCAATTCCTTTGTATTTTCATCAGTAATAATAATGCAATGAGGATTTCCCATACTAACTGCATTTGCTATAAATGTTCTATCTGATACAACAACCTCAAAATTCAAGTTATTATTAACTTTTACAGGAATTTTCTCCGGTTCTAAAATAGGCTGAGACATATTAACCCTAACAAGTCCATTATCTAAAATTTTAGGAATAATTGTTCCGGCTTTAGTTTCAACCGAAAATTCTTTTTTATTTACATAACCTTTTTCAAAAACATATTTAGCGAAACATCTTATTCCATTCCCGCACATTTGTGCAATTGAACCGTCACTATTATAAAAAATCCATCCGATATCAGTATCCTTCGTATCAGGATTAACAATAATTAAACCATCTGCGCCAATACCAAAATGTCTGTCGCATAATTTTAGTGCAAGTTCTTGAGGAGTTTTATTTGTTTTTTTATATTCTTCATAGTCAAGAACTACAAAATCATTACCCAAACCTTGCATTTTTGTAAAATTAATTATTGTCATTATCTTTTCTCCAAAATCTTTTCTTTTTCTTTTCATTATATTTTACTTGCGGCGTATAATTTTCGGGAGCTTTCAAATCAAACTCACGATTTTCATATGTCTGATTATAAACTCTTGTTTTCAAAGCTTCAATGTATTTATCATCTAAATGTGCATAATCAAATATTATCGAGCCTTTTGCTCTAAACTCTCTTGTTTTATGTATTTGAATCAACAAATCTTCAAATGGTCCGCCCATGAAAGTAACAAATAATCCCGGATAAATTTTGGTTGTCGGACTTGTATTATTAAATATATCTTTTAAAAGTAATACTGCCGTATTCTTATCACCTGTCAAAATTAAAGGAGTAAAACCATCAACAAGATTGTTCATAGACCAAACCTTCCAATTTTGCATTTTTGTTGCGGAAGCTTTTTTTAAATCTGGGAAAACTACTGTTGTTAGTTTAATGTTTTTATTAGAAGTAAGCTTTTTTACACTTTTTATAAATTCTGATATTTGTCGTTGACGATATATAGTCCATAATTGCCAATCACCTGTACCATATGCAATGTCAATAGGATCAAGCCCATACATAGCTTTAAATTCATCTCGGGCAACCTTTGTATACCCCCAATTTGTTGAAGCATAATTAGGATAAGATGGATCCACAGTTTGAGGATATCTTACATAATCAAGATTTATACCATCTATTTCATAATTAGTAATTATTTCATTTAAAATACC
>CALUUL010000109.1 GCA_944323945.1 Candidatus Gastranaerophilales bacterium | reverse complement strand
AACACATAACTTAAAACTGTTATAGATAAGTTTGATTATTTTAATTCTTTTTGCTAAAGTACAAAAGGAATAAGTAAGTATTATTATGGAAGAAAAACTTGATATTATAACTATCGGTGAGAGTTTAATAGAACTTTCTACGGATGAGAATATAACAACAGCGCAAAGTCTTGATAAATTCTATGGCGGAGATACCCTTACCAGTGCAATTTCTGCATTGAGACTAGGTTCAAAAGTAGGGTTTATTTCCAGAATAGGAATGGATTGTTTTAAAGATTATTTGCTTGAAAGCTGGCAAGATGAAGGCTTGGACATTTCTCATGTAAAGCCTGTACAAGGTTTTAATGGTTTATATGTAGTATCAAAGACTGAAGATTGCAAAGATAAAGAATTTGCTTTTTATAGAAAAAAAACTGCAGCTACAAATCTTTCGGTTGAAGATATTTCAACTGATTATATTCAAAGCTGCTCTTTGTTATATACAACAGGAATAACTCAATCACTTTCAATATCAGCAAGAGAGGCTGTTAAAAAAGCTTTTGTAATAGCAAAAGAAAATAATATTACTACGGCATATGACCCTAACTATACATCAAAAATTTGGGATTCCGAAGAAGCAAGAGAAGCTTTTGATGAAATTGTTGAGTATATTGATATAATCTTTTTAAATGTTAAATATGATTCAAAAATTGTTATAGAAACAGAATCTGTTGATAATACAATAAAATATCTTTGGGACAAAGGAATTACAACCGTTGTTATAAAATCTGCTATTGATAAAGGCTATTATGTTGGTTATCAAGGTAAAATTGAGTTTATAAAATTTGTTAATGAAGATATATTTGATGTTACAGGAACAGGAGATGCTTTTAACGGGGCGGTGTTACATGGAATAACCTCAGGCATGTCTCCGTTTAAAGCTGTAAGTTTAGGTTCCATTGTTGCAGGATTACAGGTAAAGAATTTGGGCGCAATAAAATCTATACCTTCAAAAGATGAAGTATATAAAATATTTAAAGGTCAAAATGACTAGAAAATTCTGTATTTCCGGATATTATGGATTTGACAATTTTGGAGATGAAACTATTCTTAAGGTTTTAACAGAACAGCTTAAGAAGTTTAAAAAAAGTTCTGAAATAACTGTATTTTCTTCAAATCCATTGAAAACAGAAGAACTATATGATGTAAAAAGTGTTTATTCTTTTGATTTATTATCTGTTGTTAAAGAACTTTTAAGATGTAACTATCTTATTTCAGGTGGCGGAAGTTTGCTTCAGGATGTTACAAGTAACAAAAGTCTTATTTATTATCTTGGGGTAATTGCTGTTGCATTGTTTTTTAGAAAGAAAGTTATAATCTTTGCTCAAGGTATTGGTCCAATTAATAATAAAATACTTGCTAATATAACTAAAATGTTATTAAAGAAAGCTAAATATATTACTGTAAGAGATAACAAAAGTTTGAATTTACTTTCTAAATGGGGTATTGAAGCAAATATTTGTAATGACCCCGTTTGGAATATAAAAATAAACAAAAAAGAAAAAACTGATAAAATTGGTATACAATTAAGAAGCTTTCCTTCTCTAAGACCTGAATTTATAAATGATTTGGCTTTGTGTATTGATAAATTTTATCAAGATAGAGAGATAATTATTTTTTCTTTTCAGAATAAAATTGACTTGGAAATATGTAATAAATTAAAAGAACAAATTCAAAGAGTTAATTCTGAAATTAATGTTAAAGTTATTGAGAATACTTCAAATGAAAAGATAATAGATAATATTTCCGAATTAGACAGTTTAATAGCAATGAGGTATCACGCTTGTTTAATCGGTATAAAAGCCGGAGTTAAAGTTTTGCCGATTAATTATGATATAAAGGTGGAAACTTTATCAAAAGATTTTAATCTTAAGAATTTAGATTTAAATTGTTCATTAGAAAATATGGAATCTATTTTTTCTGATTTTAAAAATTCATCAGAAAACTATGAAACAGAACAAATAGAAAAATTAAATTTTAATTTTATAGAACTTGAAAATAAACTATAATCTATTTTTTTATATATCTTTCCGCACGATTTTCATTAAGAATATTTCTTAATTTCATAATCGCTTGAGCATGAATTTGACATACTCTGGATTCAGATACCTCAATACTTGCGCCTATTTCCTTTAATGTCATATTCTCATGATAGTAAAGAACCATTACCATACGTTCACGTTCGGGTAATTTTTTTAAAGCAGCTTGAAGTTCGTTCTTAACATCTTTTTCTTCTAGCCTTTCAAGCGGATTAACAGAATTTGTATCTTCAATAGTATCTATTAATTCAATTCCTTCATCACCTGAGTATTTTTTATCATACAAAGAACCGACAGAGGTATCTTCTGCCATTATAGATACAACTTTCTCTTTTTCAATGCCTAAAGCATCAGCAATTTCTTGTGTGGTAGGAGTTCTTCCCAGTTTCTGTTTTAAATCTTCACTGGTAGTCTTCACATCTTTTATTCTCTTGCGCATGCTTCTTGGTAGCCAATCTTGAGAACGAATTTTATCTATTATGGTACCTCTTATTCTCATAATGGCATAAGTTTCAAAATGAGCACCTTTATCGGGAGAAAATTTCTCTATTGCATCAATTAATCCTTCAACTCCGAAACTTGTTATATCTTCTATTGCAAAGTTTGGCGGAAGATTTAGTTTTATTCTGCCTATAACATATTTTGTAAGATAAATATATTGTACGATAATTAAATCTCTTAGCTTTTTATTTGTCCTGTCAGCAAGATATTCCATCCAAAGATTCTCTAACTCTGTATCAGATAATCTTTTTATATTGTTATATGAATTGTATTCAATATTATCGCTCATTATTTTCTCGAAGTATAAATCATAATTATGCTATATCAATTGTAGTAAGACTGCACAATTATCAAATCATATATATATATGAAGTTTCGAAAAAAATTAAATTATTTATTAATAAGAATAGGCATTTGCTTAATTTTTTTCATCCAAACAGAACTATTATCTATATAAATACAAAATGTTTCACCAAACATTTCTTTTTCATAACTGCTTTGGTTTTCTTCTTGTTTAAATTCATTGGCAATTAATATTTTTCTTATTTTATTTTTTATTAACATACCTGATGTAAGATTGAAAATAACTTTTTTATCACTTGTATTATATAATGCTTTTTCAATCGCAATTTGAAGCATTTTATCAATTAATGGTTCAAAATTTGTTTGTGAATCAAAATTTAAGTTTATGATATATACACTATCTTTATATACTTTTAAATCCATATTTGCGAGAATTTTTTCATTATCAGTTCTAATAGAGTATTTTTCTAATTGATTTTTTGATGAAAATTTTCTGAAAACGTTAACATTAAATGATTTTATACCAAATAAAAATCTTTTTTGAGTTAGAGAAAAAGTTTTTATTTTTTCCCACTTCGGCAGTAAATAAACTTCATTTAACAAATCTTCAACTGATAATTTATGCTTATTATCATTTTTTATAATTGTATCTATCATATATTAAATTTATACCTTACATACTCTTATAACAGAAAGAGAAATTTTATATTTATTCTTTATTTATTTTCTCTGATATTGCCAGCTTATAGTTTCCTAAACCACTTGGGTAGTAACATATTTTATATTTTATATCAAACTATGTCAACTGTTGTAATTAAGTTAACATGATTTTACAAAAATATTATCTTCTGTATATTATATTCTTTTTCTTATCATTTTGTGTACATACATATAAAGTATAAAGAAAATTATTTTTGATAAGTAAAGACTTTTTTGTTTTTCTATTTTGTAATACATATGAAATAAAACTATAAGTAAGAAGATTAAAGTTATATTTTTTTGCTAGTTCTTCAAAATAATCTGCAAGTAAAAATATATGATTGGAAACATCTTTATTATTATATTTTCTTGCATACTGTACTTCCAAATCCATTGCAATAGTTTTAATTCCAAAGTTTTTCATTAGTTTAAAGAATTTATTTATTTCAAATATATTATCATTCACTCCCGGAATAATAATGTATTTAACAATAACATTATCATTGTTTGCTTTTGAATAATTTTTAATAGTCTCACAGACCATATCAAAACAATCAACCTGTTTGATTTTTTTATATGTTTTATTAGTACCTGAATCAAGAGAAATAACAACAGAGCCTTTATTTTTCTTTAGAGCTTCTTCAATAATTGGACTATACTTAATTCCACTCGTATGTATTCTCACTGTAGTACCATTTTCAATAAATAACTGAACTAACTCTTCAAAATTATGCATAAGAGTTGGTTCACCACCTTGAAAAGTAGCCTCTCCACCGGTTTTATAATAACCTTTTTCTATTAAATCCTTAATAATAGGATAAGTATTATAATTTCTATTATTTCCGCTATACTCTTTGCTACAATATATACATCTAGCATTACAAGAACGACAATGAGAGAAATGGAAATCTGATATTTTGCGTTCATCAGAATATTTATACTCAGCTAAATGATAACAACCTTCACAGTCGTATATTGTTTGTTCTTTTTGGCAAGCAATTCTTTTTGCTTTTATATCAAATAATTTTCCCCAATCAATATCTTCTCCATAATAATTTTCTATAAGAATTGGCAAACCTCTGCCGTCATTATGGGATATACAGCAATCGGAAACCATATTTAAGTCAAAATTTATGCCTGATTCTAAGAAAGAACAACCTAATTTATTCATTAAGAAATCTCCATATCATAAAATAAAAAGAACAACCCAGAGACAAGTTGTTCTTTTTATTATTAATAATTTAACTATTCAGCGTAAACACTAACTTGTTTTCTGTCACGTCTGTGTGGTTCAAATTTTACAACTC
>CALUUL010000108.1 GCA_944323945.1 Candidatus Gastranaerophilales bacterium | reverse complement strand
GGTATCTCACAATTTTCTCTCATTGTCGGGAATATATTTTGTGACATAATTTCAGGCATACAAGTAAACGGACTAACATGGATTATACCATCAACTCCTCGTTCATTAGCATAAGCAACGTCACTGACTGATTCTAATGCATCACCACCTATATCACGCATTAAATATGGTCTTGCCATTCTATATGCACGTTCTAAATGAGTTTCACCCTTCTTAAATGCTTTTGGTATTATAGCATCTTTAATGAACCCGGATACGGTTAAACTTCTTCTTGTTTGAACCCCCATTCTTCCAAGTTCTTTTTCTATATTCTGATTAGAAAATGGTTCTTGAACCAAGAAAATTTCACCTGTGATATCAACTGTTAATACATCTCTCTTTGGATCAATTTCTGTTTTTTTAATTTCTGCAATTGCTTCTTTTTCAAATGCTTTTAGTTCTTTTGTATTATTAGCTTCAATAATTAATGATAATGCTCTATTATAATGTTTTTCTGCCGTTCCTGTAACAATTTCTCTTGCTCTATAATAAGAAAACAAATTTTCAATTCTATCTAAAACAAAAACTTTCCTAACAGCAATATTGATTGCTTTTGCAAGAAGAACAGGATTTTTCACACCAGTAAGCTCAGTAAGAAAAGAATACATTCCTTTAAATCCATCATAAAGCTGAAGTTCTGTGTATTTATCTTCATACCCCAAGTCTTTAAGAACATTTCTTATACTTTGTCCATACTCGCCCAGACGACAAATACCGGGAGAAGAAATCATAGCAACATAGTCCGCACCTTTTTCGATAGCTTGAAGAAAATTTCCTAAAACCATTTTATATGGAAGACAAATAGACTCAGGACTATATTTTGCTGCAATTTCCAAGGTCTTTTTATTCGTATGTGGAGGAACAAAAGGCTCAACTCCAAGTTTCTTAAGAGCTGCAGACCACGCTATATATACATTACCCATGTGTGGAAACGCGACTTTTAATGGTGATTTATTTTTCATTTACTACTAAACCTTCAATAAATATCCACCATTATCAGCATTTTGAAGGATATCTTCGTTTAATTTCCCTCTTAAATTTTTTATATACTTATAAACATAATCTCTTGGTAATTCTAATATTTTTGCCAAATCTTTTGCATAAACAATTGTATTTTTATTAGCAAGAAAATGATCAAAAACTAATTGTTCACGAGCTGTTAACGCCTTTTTAAATGAATAATCAATACTTTCTTCAACAACTACAGCCTTAGATTCTTTTTTATTTAAAGATTCTTTTTTCTTCTCATCTTTTGTTTTAGTTGAATCTTTTATAATTTCTTTTGATTTTGGGGTTTGTTTTATTTCTTTTTTTTCTTGTATCTCTTTTTCTTTGCTAAAAGATTTAATTGCTAAAGTTTGAATTTTTTCGGTTTTTGGTGCATATTTTTCAGTTGACATAGAGCTTAATGATCTGAACATTACACTATCAACCAAACTATCATCGTGTTTTTCTTCTTGAATGACTTTACCTAATCTTGCCGCATACTCTTCTAAAGTTATGCGTTCCAATGAGCTTCTCCACTTACGAATTTCTTCTTTGCTCAAGTATTCGGGCATACCTAACAATCTCCTTGACTCTGAATTATAAACTGTTTTAGGGATTAATCACACCTTGCCAATAATACCAATTTAACCGTCAAAGTATTTTCTTTTAATCTCTTTTATACAATCAAATCTATCACAAATCGCAAGTAAAATCTTAATTTTTTCTATAATTTAAATAAAGATTTACAAACTCATTTTGTACACTAATTCCTATAAAATTAAAAAAACATCTCAGAAAAGATCTTAAAATATAAAACTCAAAATAATATCCTTAAGAGAAGAAATGTCCCCTTTTTGAGTTTAAAGTAATATTATCAAACGAATATAATCTTGCAGGTCTTTTAGAACCTATTTTGGTATACTCATTCAATTCTTTAAGAACAGAGCCCGTTAAGACTTTTTTCCTAAAATTACGTTTATCAAGTTTCATATCAAGAATTAACTCATATGATTTCTGCAATTCCGTAAGAGTGAATTTTTCTGGAAGCAATTGGAACGCTATAGGGCAAAATTCCAAACGTTCTCTCATTCTTTTCAAGGAATATTCAATAATTTCTTTGTGGTCAAATGCAAGCGTCGGTAAGTTATACACTTCATGCCACTGTACTTCTGTAATACTCTGAGTATTATCAAATGACAATTTGATATCATCACTTCTGATTAAAGCAAAATAAGCACAAGTTATAACTCTTGAACTCGGATAACGCAAGGGATCCCCAAAAGTATAAAGTTGTTCTAAGTATATATTATCAACATTTGTCTTTTCCTTCAAAATTCTTAAGGCAGCATTATCAAGATTTTCAGATAATCTTATAAACCCCCCGGGGATTGCCCATCTTCCTTTAAATGGCTCATTCGCACGTTTAACAAGAAGCACCTGAAGTTTATTATTTTTTATTGTAAATATCACAACGTCTGTTGTAATTTCATGTGTCTTTATCTCTTGAAACATGTCCCCTTACTTTCTAAATTCCCTGATTAGATAAAAACGCTTTTAATACCGCTTCATGTTGCAGTCTAAAGTCCGTATCTTCTACCTCATAATTAATTTTTTTAATTCCATTTTTATATTGAGCTATAGCAGGATCTGGATTATTTTTCATACTGTTATAACTATTCATTATTGAAGAAACGAAATTTTTAGTTTCTTTAAATGGAGGAATACCATTATATTTTTTTACATTTCCGGGTCCTGCATTATATGCTGCAAGTGCTAATTCCGTAGACCCAAACATCTGGTACATTTTTTTATAATAAGCAATACCACCTTTTATATTATCATTCAGATGATATGGGTTATATCCCATTCTTTTTGCAGTATTTGGCATTAACTGAAATACACCTATTGCACCATACCTGCTTTTCTTATTATGGCAAAATCCCGATTCTTTTTTGGCAATACTTAAAGCCAACGCCGGATCCAAACCCATTTCCATAGAATGTTTTACTATTAATTGTTTTATTGTAACATTAGAAACTGCCTCTGCTTTTACCTGCAGGTGAAAATTTATAATAGCAAAACATACTGCCAAAACATATATTAATACTTTTCGAGCCATGTAAATCCTCAAGTTTATTTATCACGCTTTAAAGTTCTCTTAATAAGATTTTATTACATAAAAAATAAATTTCAACTATAAAGGTGTATACTTGCTTATAACTGTTATAATTTGAATAGAAAATAAAATATTAATCCAATAATTTATCTAACAATTCTGCGTTAGCAGCATTCTTTTTTACATCAAAAACAACATTTCTTTTCATGTAACTTCTTAAAGCTTCTCTAATAAGTTCACTTCTGGTTCTTTGTTCATTTTCTGCCACTTCATCAATTTGATTTAAAAACTTATCAGGGATAGATAATAATACTTTTGCCATAAAATTTCCTTACCACTTATTCACATATCTATATTATATACTATTTAGAAAAGATAGTCTATAATTGTGTAAAAGAGGAGAAACAAAATGGATAACGTAAGAAAAGAATATAAACTGATTGACTTATTTTGCACTCTGGCAGAAATACCATCACCATCTTTGAAAGAAGAGAAAGTAATAGAAAAAATTCTTTCTATATTCGAAGAAAATAGTATTGAAGCTAGAAAAGATGACTATGGTAATGTAAAGGCCAAAATACCTGCAACAGATTCAACAAAAAGACCTTTACTATTAAGTTCACATATGGATGTAGTAGGGGATGATTCACCGGTAAATATAAAACTAAATGGAAATATAATTGAAACAGATAAAACAAGAACATTAGGTGCAGATGATAAAGCAGGTGTTGCTGCTGCAATTATGCTTGCAATTGAACTTGCTAAAAATAAAGAACTTAAACATGGCGGACTGGAAATTGTATTCACACGTGATGAAGAACAAAATATGACAGGAATACATAATCTCAAAATGGAAGAACTTGAAGCAGAGCATGTTCTTGTAATGGATGCAGATAAATTAGGGCAAGTCCAAATTGCAGGTGCAGATTATACAAAACTTACATTGTTTGTTGAAGGACTAAAAGGCGGACACTCTGGCATTGATATTGATGATACAACAAGACTAAATGCAGCTAAATTGGTTGCAGAACTTGTTAACGAAATTCCTCAAGGGGTATATAAAAAGGATGAATATGGTGTTGTTACATCTATAAATCTTGGAGTAATAATAGGTGGCGGTATTGAAACTGCAATAGATAATATTAAATGCTCTGATATAAAAAGTAATAAATATCAAAACGAAATATTAGAAAAAGCAATAACTAACGTTATTAATACAAAAGCAGGTGCAACATATTCAATAAGAAGTTCAAGCAGAAAATACGAGAATGAACTTATAAAGGAAATAGAATCTATAGTTGATAATTTCAATAAAAAGTATTCACAACTTGCTTCAGCGAAAATAGAAACAGCAGAACATTTACCGCCATTTGAAAAAAGTGACGATGAAACAATGATAAATGTTGCAAAAGAAGCAAGTAAGAACTTAAATATAGATATAGAAATTTCTTCATTCCATGCTGGTGCAGAAACGCACATATATGCAAACAAAGAAAACAAATACGGAACAAAATTTAAGCCGGTATTAATAGGTGTTGCAGATATTTCGAACATGCACTCAGCTAATGAACAGATGGAGTATACATCATATCTTAAAGGCTTTGAACTTTTAAAAGAAATGTTCAGAGTTTATAACACATAATATTTAATATATGAAAGATTAAACCATTTCTCATATGACAAATAGCACGATTAGAGTAATTCAAAATAATATAAAAAAATATAGAAATAAAAGAGGATTAACACAAGATA
>CALUUL010000107.1 GCA_944323945.1 Candidatus Gastranaerophilales bacterium | reverse complement strand
GTTGAAAAAGCTTATAATATGCTTGTTTTAGGAGAAGGCAATAAAGCAGAATCTGCAATTGAAGCTGTAGAAGCTTCTTATGCAAAAGATGTAACTGATGAATTTGTTGAACCGACTGTTATTAATGTTCCAAATTCAAGAATACAAGATAATGATGCAATTATTTTCTTCAACTTTAGACCCGATAGAGCAAGAGAAATTTCAAAAGCAATGATGTTTGAAAACTTTGATGGGTTTAACAGAAAAGCAGTAAGAAAAAATCTATATTATGTAACATTTAAACAATATGATGCATCATTCCCGTTCCCGGTTGCATTTGAGCCACAACCATTGGTTAACTTGCTTGGTGAAGTTTTGGATAAAAACGGAGTAAAACAATTTAGAACTGCAGAAACAGAAAAATATGCACACGTTACATTCTTCTTTAATGGCGGTATTGATGAACCAAATAAATTAGAAACAAGAGTTCTTATAAATTCACCAAAAGTTGCAACTTATGATTTGCAGCCTGAAATGAGTGCACCTGCAGTTTGTGAAGAAGTTTTAAAGGCTATTGATAATAAAGATTACGGTTTTATATTAGTAAACTTTGCAAATCCTGATATGGTAGGTCATACAGGTGTTATGGAAGCAGCAGTTAAAGCTTGTGAAACAGTTGATACTTGTGTTGGTAAAATTGTTGAAAAAGCAAAAGCTAATGATGTTGCTATTGTTCTAACTGCTGACCACGGTAATGCAGAATGTATGGAAGATAAAGTTACACATGCACCATACACTGCACATACAACAAACCCTGTTCCATTTTTTGTAATAAATGCGGGAAATGTAAAACTTAAAGAAACAGGCGCACTGTGTGATATAGCACCAACAGTTCTTGATATTATGGGAATAGAAAAACCCAAAGAAATGACAGGAGAATCTTTGATAAAGAACAAATTTTAATCGAATAAAAGCCCCATGATTTAGGGGCTTTTTGTTATATATTTAATTCTTTTGCAAGTGCAGGTACAATAACATCCCAAGCTTTTGCGTTCGGATGATTTCTATCACTTATTGTATATTCTGTATCCATTATGTCGAATCCCAGCATGTCATTTATCTTTATAACAATAATATTTTCATCATTAAGCTCACTCCAATCGTCATTTGAAAAATCTCCATAAACTAGAATAACAAGCTTAGATGGAGAGTCATAATTATCAAATTTATTTTGTATAGCTCTGTTTATTTCTTTTAAATATAGTTTTAGATCATTAAATGCTTTTTTTTCATTCATAAGATGATTAGTATAAAAAAACATTAACTGATAGTATAAAAAAGATCTTTCTTTAAGAAAATTTCTGTAATATTTCAATCTATTGTTGACAGGTTTAAATGCAGGAACAAATGGTCTGAAATTTGCATATAATCGATTTCTGTGTGAAGGAATATTAATATATATGAAATATTGTGCTTTTCTGTTTTTTAATAATGTAGAGTTTAAAAATTTTTCATTTCTAAGCATATATAATATCTCTCTTGGTGAACCTCCAATTAATGAAAGATTATATACAGTTCTTTTTGTATATTCAGATAATTTATAATGAAAAGCTTCTTCGTTTTTTAATGTATATCCATACGGGAACGAACAACCAAGGATAATAATTGCAGATTTGTCTGGACTTTGAGATTCATATTGTAATCCTGCAGGTTTTCTAAACTCACTTTTTGAAAAATATATAACTGGTTTAGTATGTAATACAGCCATTTCATATAAATTTTTCATATGTTCTTTTAAAGTAATTTTTGTTGCCGTATTATTTACAAGCTTGTTATAAGATTCAATGTTTTTTATGCTTTGCTTAAAGGTCAAGAAAAAACAAATAATTTCAAGTAAAAACAAAATTAGAATTAAACATAAAATATTTATTATTAATATTTTGCAAAATTTCTTCATTGTTACAGTTAAATATACCAAAATAAGTCTTTAAATTTTAAATTTATATCGGATAATATGATTATAAATCAGTTAGAATTAAAGGGCAATAAAATGAGTTTAACCAAAATTGAAGATTTACCTACAGTTTATAATGCAAAAGAAACAGAAGAAAGTATTTATAAATTTTGGGAAGATAATGAGTGTTTTAAAGCTAATGCAAAATCAGAAAAAGAGCCATATTCAATAGTTATTCCTCCTCCAAATGTTACCGGGGTATTACATATGGGACATGCATTAGATGGAACCCTCCAAGATATTTTAATAAGATATCATAGAATGTCCGGCTATGAAACATTATGGATGCCAGGTACTGACCATGCTGGTATTGCAACTCAAAATGTTGTAGAAAAAAAGTTGAGAGAAGAAGGTAAGACTCGTTTTGACCTTGGCAGAGAAAAGTTTGTAGAACTTACTTGGGAATGGGCTAACGAACATAAAAGTGCAATTCTTCATCAATTCAAGAGATTAGGTGCTTCTTTTGACTTATCAAGAGAACGCTTTACTTTAGATAAAGGCTGTAGTGAAGCAGTAAAAGAAGTTTTTGTAAAATTATACGAAAAAGATTTGATATATAAAGGAGCTTATATTGTAAACTGGTGTCCTCGTTGTCAAAGTGCTATTTCAGATGTTGAGACAGATTATGAAACGGAAAAAAGTAATTTGTGGGAAATAAGCTATCCTTTAAAAGATGAAAAAGGAGCTATTGTAGTAGCTACAACGAGACCTGAAACTATCTATGGTGATGTTGCTGTCGCTGTTAATCCAAGTGATTTTAAATATAAAGATTTAATAGGGAAAACAGTTCTTATACCTTTAACTGGAAGAGAAATTCCTATAATAGCAGATGATTATGTAGATAAGAGTTTTGGTACAGGTGCTTTAAAGATTACTCCGGCTCATGACCCTAACGATTTTGAAGTTGGAAAACGTCATAATTTGAAACCTATATGGGTAATAGATGAAGAAGGAAAAATGAAGGCTTGTGAAGAGGTTCACTATGCTGTTCAAGGTTTAACCAGAGAAGAAGCTCGTATAAAAACAGTTGAAATGCTTCAAGAAAAAGGAAGATTGGTAAGAATTAAACCAATTGAACATAATGTTGGTAAATGCCAAAGATGTAATACAACTATTGAACCACTACTTTCGGAACAATGGTTTGTTAGGATGGAGCCGCTTGCTAAAGCTGCTATTGCGGCTATTGAAAATGGTGATATTAAATTTGTTCCTGAACGTTGGACAAAAAATTATCTTGGTTGGATGACAAATATTCGTGATTGGTGTATCTCTCGTCAATTATGGTGGGGACATCAAATACCTGCATATTATAATAATGAAACAGGTGAAATGGTTGTAGCAAAATCAAATCCTGATCCGTCTAAATATACACAAGAATCAGATGTTCTTGATACTTGGTTTTCATCAGGTCTATGGCCATTTTCAACAATGGGTTGGCCAAATACTGAAAGTGAAGATTTCAAAAAATTCTATCCTACTTCAACACTTGTAACAGGATTTGATATTATTTTCTTCTGGGTTGCAAGAATGATTACTATGGGGGAAGAATTTACTAAAAAAGCTCCATTTTCAACCGTATATATTCACGGTTTAATTAGAGATGAAAACGGTCAAAAAATGTCAAAATCTAAAGGTAATACAATTGATCCTGTAAGTATAATTGATAAATATGGCTGTGATGCACTAAGATTTACTCTTACATCTTTGTGTACATACGGTGGTCAAGATATCAAAATCAGTGATGAAAAATTTGAATACGGAAGAAATTTTGCTAATAAAATTTGGAATGCTTCAAGATTCGTACTTATGAACCTTGAAGGTATTGATGATAATGATATTGATTTTGAAAAGTTAACGCTTGCTGATAAGTGGATTTTGAATAAATTAAATGAAACAGCAAAAGAAACTAATGATAATATTAAAAATTATAGAATTGGTGAAATGGCTCATACTTTATATGATTTCTTCTGGAATTCATATTGTGATTGGTATGTTGAAATTGCTAAGATTCAACTTCAGGATAATAGTTTAAAACTAAACACTCAAAGAGTATTGAGATATGTTCTTGATATGACATTAAGACTAATTCATCCTATTATGCCTCATATTACAGAATCTATTTGGCAATTGATGCCTAATAAAAAGGATGTTAAAGCAATAATGCTTTCAAAATATCCGATATATGATGAAAAACTTAACTTCGCGGATGAAAGTACACAAATGGAATTGGTATTTGAAACTATCAAATCTTTAAGAAACTTAAGACAAAGTTTTAATATTCCTGTTTCAACCAAAGTTAATATTGAAATTTTGGCAGGTAATGGTGAGGAAAAAATCTTTGAAAAAGTAGAATCGTATATTCATCGTTTGGCAAGGGTAGAAGAAATTAAATATGTTGATGAATCACATAAAACTATAAAGCAATCAGCGTCCGCTGTTGTAAGTAATTCTAAAATAATAGTACCTTTAGCCGGTTTGATTGATTTGAATGAAGAAATTAAACGTCAAAATAAAAAACTGGAAAAGCTACTTTCAGAAAAGAATAGTTTACTTGCTAGAACAAATAATGAAAAATTTATGGCTAATGCTAAACCAGAATTGATTGAACAGACAAAAAACAGGATAGATGAAATAATAGTTCAAGAAAAAGCTATAAATGATTTGATAAATTCATTAAAAGATTAATGATAATAATTTAAATAAGAGGGAACATTATAATTGTTCCCTCTTATTTTAGATGGCAAATTATAAAAATGTCTATTTGAAAAAATATAAAAAATTTGATATTTTATAATAATGAAATTCAACTTGATAGATGAATTTTAAGTTGTTCAGGTATAGTACAATTTGTACGGAGGACTATTATGAGTGAAAAATATACATTATATACAAGAAGTAATTTTGATGGTTTAGTTTGTGCTGCATTATTAAAAGAAATTGGTCTAATTGATGATGTAAAATTTGTTCATCCCAAAGATGTACAAGATGGAAAAATTCAATTGGGAGAAACGGATATTACAGCCAGCTTGCCATATTGCAGTGGTGTTTATATGGCTTTTGACCATCATTCAAGTGA
>CALUUL010000106.1 GCA_944323945.1 Candidatus Gastranaerophilales bacterium | reverse complement strand
TCAACTAAATCAAGTATATCGCTTTTTTCTTTAAACTTTTCGTAAATTGCTTTTTCAATTTGTTTTTTTAGTTTTTTTGAAATTTTTCCGCTTTCAATATAATAAGAATTTTCTGAAATATCATCTTTCGTATATGATTTTTTATTTAATTCATCTGCAATTTTCGGATTTCCGTCAACAAAGTTAATAGGTTCACCATTAAACATCTTGTCCATAAATTCATTCCAAACAAGTTGGAAGGTAACGCACCAAACATCATTCTTTTCTTCGTCATATTTTTGAATTGATTCTATTTTAGTTTTCTTTTTATCAAAAAAAGTGAAACCTGGTGTCATAAAACAACCTGATAGAAAACATAGAGCAATAAAAAATAATAATACTTTTTTAATTTTCATAAACACTCCTTGTAAAATAAATATTTTATCTGTATACATAAACATTATATTAATTTTTAAGGTTAATAGCAAAGAAAAAAATTACAAGTTTTAAATAAATAAGTACTTAAAAAGAGAGCTAATATGAATATTTCAAAATTAAATAATTGTTATTCTTTCGGAAAAAAAGCACTATTAACTTGTGAAATAAAACAAGAACCAACTAAAAATAAGGTTCAAGCAACATTGTATAAAATGGATCCTCATAATTTATCTGATATAGATGATGTTAGGTATAGTAAGCAAACAATGTGTATTCAAAGTGATTTCTCAAAAGCAATTGAACAAAGAATTCCAAACAAAGATTTTTATATTTTAAGAAATGATAAAACAAAAGAAGTAATTTCTTGTGCTCAGACTTCACATCATTATAGGCCGGATCAAATATCACGTGGTTTTAATACTATAACTTTTGAAAATCCGGGTTTATCTACTTTAATTGAAGAAATGAATGTTAATCCTAATTATGTTAATGGAGCAGAGCCTCTTTTAGCATATATTGTTAAAGCAGCAGGAGAACGTTTTGATTCTACAGTTTATACTGCATTTGATCAGGATGTAGTTCCATCATTAAAAAGGGCTAAATTTTCGCAAACAAAATTTGGTGAATTTTTTATTCCTGAAAAACGTTATTCTATCTTAATGGATCAAGCTGAAAGACGTTCACAAATAGAGTATCTTGTTTAGAATTTTTTAATATTTTATAAAAAGTTGAATCATTTTTTTTATAATGATATTATTCTTGTGTAATACTGCATCCTTAAAAAGAAATATATTATTCTAATGTAACTTTTTGTAAATAAAAAAATTTTTTTTACAGAAAAGTAATAAGTTTTTTTTTCAGGAGTTTTAAGTTAAATGCGTCCTTAAATAAAATATATGTGTTATTAGATAGAGAGGGCATAGTGAAAGGAAAGCTCAAATGATTAACAAAATTGATTCAGTAAACTCTAACTTTAAGCTTCAAAGTACTCCTAGAGTTAAATCAAATCTGCAACAAGAAAGTAGTGCTCCGGTAAAAACAGGTGAATTGCCTGGTGCTAGTTATGTTAACGCACTTCAAGCAATGAATGGTGTAAAAACAGCTCATACTGTTAATTTTGGATCTGGGGTTAATGGTTTTACAGAACTTGAAGCATCTATTATCAATGATAAAGAAATTAGAATACCCAATCTTTTAGATGTCGATGAAACAATTGATTTACCTCTAAAAGAAATGCCAAAAGGAAAAGAACATTTAAATGCTGCAGGTTTAAATGTTGTAAAAACTGTTGAAGATGGATTGGATGTTTATAGAATATCAAATGATAAAGGTAATCCTATTTTTGTAGGTAGGGTTGATCGTTCAAAGGAAAATTTACCTGTTGTTACATACAAGCAGGGTAAATTCATGCCTGAAATTACTGTAAAAGATCCTTCATTAAACGGCAAATCAATAAAAATGTTAGCTGGTAGCCGTGTTAAAGGTGATGGTTTCGATTTTAAGATGGTTGGTGATTATCAACCAACTCCTGATGGTGTAAAAAAGACAGTATCATTTAAAGGAAGAACTGTTATTACAACTTTAAATAAAGAACCAAGAACTTTAAATGCTGTTGATTCATATATGAAATCAGGATTGCAATCAGAAGCGGTACAAGGTGATTATGCTGATGTTGTAAGAGAAGATGATCCAACCGTTATTATTCCTGCAGGTGGCTTTGGTGAAAGATTCTTTAATATTACAAGAGAATTTGAAAATAAACCTTCAGGAAAATTACCAACTAATGATAATTATAGAATTATAGCAACAGCACTTAACTTAGCAGCATCTGCCGGTATTTTAAGTGGTAGTGCAGATGATTCTGTTAAATATTTAAGCCAAGCACATGATATTCCTAATGGTGGTGATACTCGTTTTGTTGAAAAATATAAAACAGATGGTGGTGCTATAGCGGAAGGTTTAAAACGTGATATTATCAGAAATGATAAACCGGCTATAATATTAAATGCAGATATTTTTACAAATGCAGATATAAGCCGTACTTATAATGCATTGAAGACGCTTCCGAATGCTGCTTTAATTATTCCTTATTATCCTGTAAATCCTGAAAGAGCTAAATCATTTGGTTTATTAGGTGTTGAACAAGATGACAATGGTAATCTTCAAATTAAAGAATTTTTAGAAAAACCAAAATATACTTCAGATGCTCCAATGCCAAATGATTTTGTTGAACCAGGTTCTTATGATAAGGCAATGCAAGAATTCAGAAAAGTTCAAACAGCTCAAAATCCAAGTGATGAAAATTCATTTTTAGCGAATCCCGGATTCTATTTCTTAAGTCCTCAAGCATTAAAAGTGCTTACTGCAAAAGGTATATTAGACCCTGCAAAAACAGGTTTGGGTGCTCACGTTATGCCTGAAATTGTAAGACTAGCTAATGAAGGTAAGCTTCTTGATGAAGAAGGCAATAATATGAAAGTTTACACAGTACCATTAGAAACAAAAGGCGGTAAACCTGCTGTTTGGGATGATATTGGTACAGCTGAAGCTTATTTGAAATTGATAAAAGATGTGGCAAATGAAGTTAGACTTCATGGTAATACTGTAGAAAATAAATATTATGGTGTGCCGGAATTCTTAATGCAAGACTTTGCTAAAAATACAGATTTAGAAACAGGTATTGTTTATGATTCTCAAAAAGCAAGAGATGGTTTCTCAGCATTCTGTGAAAAATATAACGTAGATTTTGCTGAAGGAAACATATTTGTTGCAAGCCCAAACTAATTCGGTAAAAGAAAGAGTAAAGACCGCTGGATATCAGCGGTCTTTTTATTTTTCCTTTATTTATTTTGTATAGAAAACTATTGTATCCCCTTCTTTTATTTTTGTATCTCCATTTGGTACAAATGATTCTGTATCTCGTTTAATAATTGCTATAAGAAAATTTGATGGAAATTCTATTTCTTTTATTTTTTTGTTTATCCATTCATTATTTTTATCTATTAATGTTTCAGAAAGACTTATATCGTAATTGGATTTTACTACTGTAGTACCTATTAATATTTCATCTCCTTCTTGTAAAATAGTGTCACCTTTTGGAAAAATTTTTTCATTTTTTCTTTTTATAACGAGAATAAGTGAGTTGTCACTTAATGCAATATCTTTTATTGAATTGTTAATCCAAGGATGAGAATTTTTAATTAATATTTTATTTAATGTTATAGCGGATTCTTGTTGATAATCATTAAATGTTTTTCTTACATCTTCTAAATTGTCAATCATAGAGGTTCTTTGGGCTATTATAGGTAATAAAGAACCTTGTATAGTAACAGATATGAGTGAAACTACGAATACAATATGAAAAATGTCATATTTCAATGATATACTTTCAGAAACTACTAGTATTGCAAAAACAATAGAAGCAGCACCTCTTAAACCCGCCCAAGAGATGAAGTTTATTTGGTTAAAAGTTGCTTTAAATGGTAGCATAACAATAGAAACGGCCAAAGGTCTTGCTACTAAGGATAGAAAAAGTGTAATAAGAACGGCTGGCAAGAGTATTTCGGGAATTTTATGCGGAAAAGAAAGAAAACCTATTAAGAAAAAAATAACGACTTGTGATAATGCAGTAATTCCGTCAAAGAAGTATATTAGATTAATTTTGTTTCTTATGTCACTATTTCCAAGAATTATTCCTGTAATATAAACACTTAAATACCCGTTTCCACCAATTAAGTCAGGTAGTGAAAATGAAAGAAGAGCTACTGCAACAATAAATATGGTATCGGTACCTTCTGTTAAAATTTTAGTTTTTTTGAAAATCAAAATGGCACAAATTGCTATAATTATACCAAAGGTAACTCCAAAAAATATTTGTTTAATAAGCAATGGAGTAAGAGAAGAAAAACATCCTCCTTTTAATAATATAATCCCCAACATTGTGAGAAGATAAGCAAAAGGGTCGTTGCTTCCGCTTTCCATTTCTAGTAGTGGTGCTGTATTATATTTTAAATTTAGGCGTTTAGAACGTAATATAGAAAAGACAGATGCTGCATCTGTTGAACTAATTATTGCTCCTATTATAAAGCTTTCTGCAAAGGGTATTTTTAAAATATAGTAACAAAATAATGCTGTAAAACCCGCTGTTAAAATGGTACCAATTGAAGATAATAGTATTGCTTGTATTGTAATTTTGTTATCAGGCTTTTTTGTACAGAATCCACCGTAGAATATTATGAATAATAATCCTATAGAACAAAGTTTTGAAGTTAAATTGTAATCATCAAAAGAAAGTTTGAATAGTCCATCTGAACCAAATAAAACACCTAAGAACATAAAGAATACTAAAGCTGGCATTCCTAATTTATTTGAGAATTTATTTGTAATAATACAAGAAAAAATTACAATAGAACTAAATAATATAATTAAAGACATTAAACCTCCAAGCTTGTTTTATATTATCAAATCTTATTTTAATTGACAATTTAACTTGTATTTTATTTGCTTAGATTATTCTAATTGAGTTTTAACACAATAAGAAATGGGAATATAAATAGAATTATTGATTTTTTGGAATGATTTTGGAAAGATATGAATAAAATGATGCTTTGCAAGCTATAAAAAGCAATTAATGAAAATGATTTAGAAGAAAAGGATATTAAA
>CALUUL010000105.1 GCA_944323945.1 Candidatus Gastranaerophilales bacterium | reverse complement strand
TTGTTTTCTTCTGACATAAAATCCTCTATTGCAGTTATAAAAACAGACATATACAAGATACATCTATTATCATAATAACATATTGAGCTTTTTTGTCAATATTTATAAACTTACATATTCGATATTACATAAAGTTAATTCTCTTTTTTCCATTTAATTCTCACTTTTAATATCTCTTGTATATTTTCTAATTAAAGTTATTGTTTTATTTTTATTATTAATATGAAGAGTTTTTATCAACAATATTAAATTACCTAAATATGTATATTTATTATTTTCATCAATTATACAAATTTCATCATTTCCACAGTCTAATATTTTACACGCTAAATTGTTTAACCATTGTATTTGTTCATATGTTGCTAAATCTGATAATTTATATTCTATTTTACTCATCGCTTCCGCCCTTTCCGTTGGTTAATACCGTTTTATTATAAGGTATATAATCTTTTATTTCTTTATTATTTTTAAATAATTCATATACAAAACTGCTCGATATATTATTATTAGCACGCAAATAAATAACTCTTATATCTTTATAAAGAATTTTATACATTTGTAATAATTGTTCTTCATATAAATAATCTGTTGTATTTCTTAATCCTCTAATCAAATAAGTACAATTCTTTTCTTGAAAAATATCAGTAGTTAACTTATCAGAAATAAAAATCTCGGTATTATTATTCAAGTATGGTTTTATTGCTTCTAAACATAAATTTTCGGAAAACCTACGTTTTTTATTGTTATTTTTACTAATTACAACATATAATTTATCAAATAATTTTTCGGCTTGTTTTATAATTTCATAATGCCCATTTGTAAACGGGTCAAAACTTCCAATATATAAACCTATATTCATAATACTCCTTATAAATATTTAATACTAAAATAATTAATAATTAAATGTAAAATATTATCTTGAATAATTATGAGCCACACTCTTATAAATGGTGGTCTATCTGCATCGTAGCCGTCTTTTATTATGTTATTGCCCCATATAAAAAGAGATTTAAAATCCCAATTTTTTATTTGATTTAGTTTATATACAATATTTGTACCGTCAATAATAGCGTGCGTTATAAATATTATGAATAAAGCTAAAATACTTCTGGTTAATAATAGAAATGGTATTGTATATACAAAAGCGTGTATTAAGGCAATATAAAACTTGTTTTTCTTATTTAATGCCATCCAATCATTTTGTAACCAGTAATCAGCAAATAAATGTATTAATAATTGTTCCATTATTACCTCTTATTATCTTCAAATTCGTCTATCTCTTTTAAAAAATTTTCCGCTTCTTTTGACATAATATTGTTATATACACCTTCCTCTATTGAAACAAGCGTATCAAATTTTAGTCTATACAAACTTTTAATAAAATTTAAACACTTTTGATATTTTTCTTTATCTGTCATTTATTCCCACCTCTTAAAATTGTGAACATAATCGGTATAAATCTCTATTGCGATATCAATCGGCAACTCCGTATTTGTCGGATATTTGCACTCGTAACCTTTGACGTAGCGGAGTATTGCGGTAGTAGGTTGTTCACATTCTTTACCCATACATTCATACCAAAGTAAATCTAATAAGCATTTATATTTGATAACTGTTTGTTTTTTAGCATTTTTAGCGGTTACATAAAATAAACTGAATAATGTTTCTGCATATCTACTAATCCATACTTTATTTTTAGTTATCCACTCTTTAATCTCTTTGCCTTGGGGTATTTGCTTAAATCCAAAATCAACCACACAAGATAACATTTGCATTAACTCTAAAAGCTGTTTATGTCTTATGCTTTCAGGTACTTTTTTTGCTGCGACTATCGGGTCTTTATCTAAAACAATTAACATCATAATTTATACCTCATTTAACTACCTTTTTTATTATACTACATATTTTATAATTTGTAAATACTTTAATTAAAATATTTACAAAAGTTAAAAGAGTTTTATTTGTCCTTTATTATTATATGGCAAATAATCAACTCCTATAAAATCTAATACTTTATTAAATCCTAATGTATTGATAACATAATCATATTGTTTTGGGTGTGTTTGAGCTAACATTTGAAATCTATTTGGATATTTTTCTAAATGACAACCATACGCACAAAACATACAACCAGTTCTATGGCAACCTGTTGTATAATATTTCCCATTATTATCTATTTTGATTTCTCCATAAACACTGGCATAAGGTATTTTTGTTTCATATAAATACTGTAGTATGTCTTGTTCTGTCCAAAAAGCTATTGGAGTTGATGTTGGTATTTTCATTTCAAAACCATTGCAACCATTTTGTAAATACTTTTGAGTTCTTAATCTACTTTCAACTGCCATAGTGCCAATTATAGGTACTTTACCAGTTTCTTTAAAATATTTATGTGCTGGTTTTTTCTTCATTACATTACAACATTTATTAGATATTTTAAAAGGTGCGTCTAATAAAAAATTCCATTTTTCTTGATTATATATAGATTTTTTACCATTTTTATCTAATGCTGTTCCCATAAGTTTTGCAAGTCTATAAGGGTATTTATCAGTTTTTAATGCTTTTCTTGCTTGCTCTACGCATTCACTAACTTCTTTTGAAATTATTGGATACCCATATTTTTCTAAAACTTTATCAAATCTTATTTCAGGTCTAAGAATAGTTATATTATCAAAGGTTTTGACAAATTGTCTTATTTCGGGATATTCAAGTCCAGTATCTACAAATAATGCTTCAATACTTGGTTCTATTTTCCTAACTAAATCTAATAATACTGTACTATCTTTACCACCAGAAAAAGACACATAACAGCCATCTTTACCAAAATATTTTATCCATTCTTCTATTCTTCTATTGGTAAATCTTATTTTATCTGCTAATGGCATTCCTTGTCGCATTTTTAATTGTATTTTATCAATCATTTACATACTCCCAATGCAAATTACCGCAAGTTTTTTGTTTTTTACTACAACATTTATAAAGGCTACTTTTATTTATTTTATATTTTTTTAAAACTGATTTATAATTTTCAAATATTTCTCCAGTTTCTAAACATTTTATAACTTTTTGGGGTAATAATCCACCCCCATAATTTACAGGTGTTTCAAATATTTTTTCAATACTCCATCCATATTTTAATCTCTCAATTATTATATATTGTTTAATATGTAATATTTCTGCCCATTCTGCAATACAATGAGTTTCTCCTTTATAGGTTAAATATCTATTTGTTCTTGTATTTCTATTTTGTGTTTTTCTATCTACCCAACGGCAATTAGAGGGCTCATAATTACCGTTAACATCAATTCTATCAATACTCAAATCATCTGTATAACCATTAGCCATAGACCAGTTATAAAAATTTATAAAGTTATTAAACCATTCTTGGCATATAGTTATTCCACGTCCACCGTAATTTTTATAATTTTTATCGTTTTTATTATAGCACCTTACTTTAATACCGCACCATATATCATAAAGTCTTGTATTTCTTTTTCCGTGCTTTTTATTTATATCCCCTATTGTTTCTTTTTGCAAACAACCACAAGATTTTGTATGTCCTGATTTAACATTTGCAATATTTACTATACATTTATTACCACAATCACAAATACATTTACACATTGAATATTTATTTTTATTATCTTTGATTTTTTCAATTACTGTTAATCTTCCATATTTTTTACCTATTATATTAATTTCTTTTGATTTTCCATTACATTGAATACTACAATATTTTTGATTTTTATTTTTTGTTTCAAATTCTTTTCCACATTGTAAACATATTTTTTTCATTGTGGTGTTCTCCTTAAAATAATAACCCCTGTCAGAACACCACATAATGACAAGGGTTATTATTAAATAATAAATTTTTTTGGTGGTGTTCTAATAATTTTATTATACTATAAAAACTAATTTTGTAAATAACTTCTAGCAATTCTAGCATTATTCTTAAAAATTTCGTATTTTTCAGTATCAGTATATTTCAATCTTCTAAAATCTTCTAATTTTGTAGGTAATCCTTCTAATAACTCTTTTTTGTCTGTTTTATTTAATTTTGTTGCTAATTTTCTATATTCTGCAAGTTGTTTTTTATCGCTTGATTTTTGTTGTGCTGCTTTACGTTCAGAATAATACATTTTTTTGTCTTTTTCGCTTAAAGATGATAGCCATTCTTTATATGTCATTGTACTAGGTATGTACATTATATCTCCATTTGGCAATTTTGCCATTTGTTCAATTTTTGAATAATCCATATCATCTAAATATGGTATAGTTGTTGAGCGACATCGGCTATGAGCTGGTGGATAATTTACTCCGATTTCTGCTTCTTTTACTAAAAAAACTTTACCACTCAAATTTTGACATATTTCAGATGTTCTAAAATCTAAAGTTGCTACATATTTATATTTATCTAAATTTTCTGTTTGTAAATACGAACTGTAGGTTGCCTGATTAGCTATATTATTAAACTCTGTTCTTGCTAATCGTTCGCAATTGGAGTATTTTACCCCAGTAGCTTTCTTTATATCGCTTGCTATTGCTTTAGGGTTCTTACCTATTGCAACGTCTTGTAAAAATGTTTTATTCAAGGTATCTAATAGCTTATTTTTATCGCTCCAAATTCTATCGCTGTAATTTTCACCTAACCATTTTTGTTGTACGGCTTTTTCTATTATGGAATTATTCAACGAGTTAAAAGGTTGAAATACTGCTGTTGCTTGTTGAGTATCAAAAATAGACCTCATATAAGTATCTTCGTATGTTGAGCTTAATTTACTTGTAAACGCTTCATTTTCTTTCATATATAGCACTTCTAAAGCGTTTTCAATTTGCATTTTAAGATAATCAAGCCTTGATACGTTTCTGCGTAAAGAATAAAGTTTGCGTCCTTCTTTTGTTGTCGTTTGATATAATTCGTTTTTTAGTCTTTGTTTATATGTAGGGTCGTATGCGTGTTTTACTATATCATCATAATACTTTTGTGCTTCGGTTCTAAATTTACTTAGCTCGTCTTTATCCAAAAGTTTTTTAACATCTTCTATTGATAAACCCGTTTCAGTAGAATATCTACCATAAAATGCTTCAATTTCCTTATTTATACGGTCTAT
>CALUUL010000104.1 GCA_944323945.1 Candidatus Gastranaerophilales bacterium | reverse complement strand
AAAAGATATGGTAATCGCTTCAATAAAAGAATATTTACAAAACTTACTTGTGCTTAGCGATAACGAAAAAGAATTTGTGAAAGAGTTTGCTAATAAAAACTATCGCCCTGAACTATTATTTGAAGATAAAGAAATTGTAGAACGTATCTCCGCGCACCCAATGGCATTGTGGCGCGTTAGAGAAAATAATAATTAAAACTTTTATAAATATGACGGTAATTGTCGTATTAAATGTGGTAAAATTGCTTATGCAATTTTAAGGCAAAGGAGAAAGCTATGAAATTAGGTAAATTAAAAGAGGTAAACATTAGAAAAGTTTGGGGACATGAGCAATACGGATTTTCGGCGTGGCTTTCTAATGAAGAGAATATTAATGAATTAGGCGAAATATTAGGTTTGAATTTGACCGATATAAAATCGGAACAGTTTGTCGGTAATTATCGTTGCGATATTATTTGTAAGGATGAAATTTCTGAAAAAGTAGTTTTAATAGAGAATCAACTTGAAGCAACTAATCACGACCATTTAGGTAAAATTATTACATACGCTTCAGGTTTGGATGCCGCTGTTGTTGTATGGATTGTGGAGTCGGCGCGTCAAGAACACGCCAGTGCTATTGAGTGGTTGAACAAGCATACGGATAATACGGTTGATTTCTTTTTGCTTGAAGTTCACGCTTATCAAATAGGAGACTCGCAACCTGCGCTACAATTCAAAATTGTTGAACAACCTAATGATTTTGCAAAAAATATTAAGTCGTTATCAAAAATTTCTGAGGTTGGAGAGGTTTTTGCCAAAACAATGTCAAATCGTTTAGACTTTTGGACAAGGTTTAATGAGTTTATAGATAATAACGGTAAACCTTTCAATAAGCATAAAGCAACGACGGACCATTGGTATAATGTTGCTATGGGTTCTTCTAAGTGTCAAATCTCAATAGATTTAGTAAACAAAGAACATAAAATCAGAGTTGGAGTTTGGATTCCTGATTGTAAAGAATTATATGACAAGTTTTATGAAAATAAAGAAGAAATTCAAGCAAATATTTCTTTCCCTCTCTCTTGGGATAGGTTAGATATGAAAAAAGCATCGTTGGTATGTTCTTACATAGATGGACTTAATTTTGAAGATAATTCTAACTACAATGCTTTAATGTCTCAAATAGTAAAAAGAGTTGTTGAACTGAAAAACGTTTTTAAAAAGTATTTGTAAATTTAAGAGACGAAAGTGTTAATTGTATGCTTTTTAAAATAAAAACAATGGAAGATAATTATTTTTTTAAAGTATCGTTTTTGCGTAGTGTTTCATAAATATTTTTGAGAATTTTAACAATTTCTTTTTTGTTTTTATTTTTTAATAAATTAAAAAGTATTTGAGGTTTCATGTATATAAATATAGACACTAAGGAGAAAAATATGAGTAAAAGAACGATAATTCATATCGCTGATGCACACATTTCGAAAGCATATAGTTCGCAAACTAGCGAAATGTTAAAAGCATTAATTAAAGATATTAAAAATCAAGCTGAGGGAAATATTGATTTTATAATATTTAGTGGTGATTTAGTGCAATCTGGGAAAGAAGAAAATTTTTCTTTTGCGCTAGATAGTTTTATTATGCCTTTATTACAAGAAACAGGGGTGTCAGAAGATAGGTTTATTTATGTACCAGGAAATCACGAAGTGGATATTGACAAAATTGATAATGATTTTGCAATTGGGTTTACTGATAGAATCTTGAGAGACGGAGTAAAGGATGAAGATTTTAAAAACTTAAATGTGCAAAATAGGTTAAAAGGATTTTTCTCTTTTAGCGAATTATTTTTTAAATGGAATCAAGAAGAAGTTGCTATTTCTCGTAAAATAGAATTAGATGGGATTACTTATGGAATTTCGTATGTGAATACGGCGTGGAATTCTGCTGGGGATAGTTCAAAGGAAGCTAAGAAAGTAATTGTACCTAGAGAGGCTTTAGTGAAAAGTTTTAATGACATTTCTTCTTGTGATAAAAAGATTATTTTAATGCATCATCCTATTGATTGGTTTGAGGATGATAATGCTTATGACGTTGAAAGCATATTAAACAAATATGATTTTGTATTGACTGGCCATAAGCATCATGAGTCTAGTAAGCAGTACGTACATGCAAATGGTCGAACGATTGTAAATGCGGTTTCTAAGTTGGATATTAGTGGAAATGAAAACGGATATGCAATTATTGATTTGGAAGATGATCAAGTTGTAATTAAAAATCGGAAATATATAAAAAAAAGAATGGAATATGCTCCAGACGTTAATATTACGGATGACGGCATAGTGTTGATTCAATTGTCGTCAAATAATACAGGCAAACAATTGTTAGTAGATACAATATTAAACACCAAGAAAGGATTTAATAATTCGTTAGATGAGTTATTCATTACTAATTTAATTGAGACAGGAACGAGAAAAAAATTTGAAGATTTGTTTGTAATGCCCGTAATGGACAAGCATTCAGAGTTAGTAAAAGAAAGGAATGATGACCCAGAAAGGCCCAATGTAAATATTATACAAGAGATAATGGGGCACAAATATTCAACTATTTGGGGGAGAAAGGAAACTGGAAAAACAATTTTAGCAAACTATGTCGCAAAGACATTATATGATAATTATGCGGAATATAAACTTCTTCCGGTTATACTAGATTGTAGATTTTTGGCAACTTCAAAAACTGCAATTTTATCTGCTGTTGGAGCGAGAATAAAAGAATTGCTAAAGGATGATTGTGCTATTAGTAAAAAGGATATTGAACAACTTGCAAAAGAAGGAGCAATATTAATAATATTTGATAATTATGATGCGGATAATCCAAAACGAAAAATTCAATTAGACTATTTTGAGTTATTATATCCTAATAATAAATTTTTATTTTTTAGAGATGAAACTCCGGCTGTCTTTTCCGATGAAGATAGATTGGCATTAATGGAACAAGAAGAGAATGCCGATATAGTAAACTTGTTTATTCGTAGTATGGATAAACATAACATTAGGCAATTAGCCAAAAACATGTTGGCTATAAATCCGTCCATAGAAGATGCTCACGTCGATAAAATTATACGTAGTTTTTCTACTAACAATATGCCGAGAACGCCATTTGCAGTTTCTCTTATTCTTGCAATTTGTGGTGAGTCTGCTGATTATATGCCTACAAACCAAGCTAAAATAGTAGAAAATTTCATGGAAAAACTGCTTGAAAAGTTAAATCCAGAAGAAGTTTATTCGAGAACATACGATTTCAATAATAAGGAAAAATTCTTAGCGGAAATTGCCTATGAATTACATAGTAGTAATCGATATTATATGAGTAAAGATGAGTTTACGATTTTTACCATAAAATACCATGAAAAGAAGGGTTATGAACTTAGAAACAGCAAATTTGATAAGTTATTTTTTGAAAAAGGAATACTTATAGAATATAATGATAATGTATTCTTTAGATATGAATGTTTGGCATATTATTATTTGGCGAAATATTGTTTTAAAAATAGACAATATTTTGAAGAAAGAATATTAAGTAAAGACAATTATTTGCAGAATGCTGAAACTATTTCGTATTATGCTGGGTTGAATCGAGAAGATGAAAAATTGATTGCGACTTTAATAGAATATGCAAAACCATATATAGAGAAAAATGTTGAATGTGGAAATCTCTTAGAAATAGATTCAATCAAATTGGAATTAGATATTCCTGATGAGGAAATTAAGGAAAGAATTGCCGAAACAAAACAACTATCAACTAAAGAAAAAGATGAATTAACGGATTTGCCCGATCGCTCAATTGGATATAATCCTGTAAAAATGAAGGTCGATGTGAAGTATAATGAAAATACTGCATTTGCTATGCTTATAGAGTTAATTGGTGAGGTCTTACGAAGTAGTGAAGAATTACTAGTTCCTATCAAAAAGGAAAGTTTTTCTATTTTTCTCAAAGGATGTATTATCTTGTGGAAACAGTTTAGAGAATCTTTACTTGATTTTGCAAAAGAAGTAAATGAAGAAATTATACTAAAGAAAAAAGCGAAGGAGGGAGAAAATTTTGAAGAGATAAAAAAATCTCTTGAAAAGGCATATACTTTGTTTTGTGATGTTTTAAAATTAAGTGTACCCATTGCGATAGCAGGTTTTGCGTTTGATAGTGTTGGAACGGATAAAATGAAAAAGATATATGTCGACATTTACAACGAGTGTCCTGATGACAAGCCTGAAAAATTATTGATGTGTATGTTACTATGTGATTTAAAAATAAATAATTGGGATAAAGTAATTAAAGAATATATAAAAAACACAAGTAAAAAAGATTTCCTTTTAATTATGTTTTTCAAATGTCAATATTATTTACAGTTTAATTATTTTGGTGATGAAACAAAAAAAATAATTGAGCCAACAGCAGATTGTTATATTGCGGCGCACAATATGAGCAAACTTGATAAATCTAGGATTATTGGTGCAATTGAAAAACATAAGTTGTTACCAGGCAAGAAAGTTGAATGACAAAATGAAGATAATTACTGCAAATCAGAGAAAATCCGTTTGGAAGTTAATATAGTTAAAGATTTTTAATAAGGTTAACATGGTTATGTGTAGTGGGATAAAATCATTTTGATTTTACCAAGTAACTTTCGATAATAAAAAATATTATCTTAGAAATTGCATATATGTTTTAATCAAATACATGCAAAATTTCATTGCCGGCAGTGTTTTGTGTTAAATTGGTTAAAACACCTGAATTACGTTAAAAGCGTTGAAATTTATTTGTAAATTGCGTAATGTTGGTATAAGTTGATATAAGAATTTTTACAAAAGAGGTCAAATGTCCAAAACCGTGGACATTTGACCGTTGCTAATTTTTAGCGAAATTTTATATAATATATGACGATAGTTGTCATATTAGGTGTGATATAATATAGGCAAATAATTAAGGTCTAGATATTATGAAAAAAGGGTATAGGATTATTTCAATAGAGGCGGCAGATATTTATCGGCACGAGCAAGAAAACGGCGTTAGCGTTGGGTATAAAATGCCCGAAAGTAAAAGCGACGCCTATTTTCGCTTGTTTAAAATCTACTTGGATAATTCTCTAGATCT
>CALUUL010000103.1 GCA_944323945.1 Candidatus Gastranaerophilales bacterium | reverse complement strand
TTATTAAATTATATTAATTAGTTGATAGATAATGTTTATTTTCAAGATAATCATTAAATGATACAATAATCTAAAAGACAAACTATTAAATGTCAATAAATAAATCAAATTTTTAAAATTTATTGCTTTAGCAGGCATTTGTCTTGACTAAGAGGTGAATCCTCTATAAAAATCCTCTTTCTTTTCAAAAAAGAGTACACTGAAAAGAACTTTTCAACACCATATCGTTGAAAGCTCTTACATTAGATTCCTGTTTACCTTTAAACAATCATCGTATCTTCTGATTTAATGTAGACAAACTTATGAACTTCACCATTGATATCAGAATACTGATAAATTTGTTTTCTAGTGTTTTTAGGAAAGTCTAATGATATTGAATTGAAGAACGTGTCTCGGGTTTCTTCTGGTAATCTCATGATATGTTCATGAAGGATTACAAAACTGCTTTTATTTTTCATAATTGAATAAATATATCGAGCAATCTTATTTGCAATTGCGATATTTGCCAGTTTATGACGTTTCTTATTTCCGTTCTTGATTCTTTCAAACTGATGCCTGAGCACTGGATTATGACGTCTAGCAAATTCAGCAATCATATAAATTGCATGTCTAAGATACCTGGATCCCTTTTTAGAAATCTTGCCCATGGTTTCTACAGATGTTCCAGAGCGTTTGTTTCTAGGACTTGATCCTGAATAAGAAACAAAACAGTCTGCATTTTTAAATCTGCTTATATCACCAGTTTCAGCAATCACAGTTGCGGCAGTTATAGGACCGCATCCTGTCATTGTAAGAAGCAGTTTATAAGCCGGATTTAAAGACACGACATCTTCGATATATCTTTGAATTGCTTTAAGTTGACCTTTTATGTTTTTAATGTTTTCAACAAGGTCAAGGATGATGTTTCTACCATAAGAAGAAATATCATCAGGAACCAAAGTATCCCAGCATAAATCAAAGAGCTTATCAATCTTATCCATCGAACAACGATGTTTCGTAGCTTCATAAACTACACTGAATACTTCAAATTTAGAAGCATTTATGATATCATGTGTTGTAGGATATGAAGATAAGACAGCGATAAAAGCAGCTGATTTAGGTTCGAAAACATATTGAAGTTCAGGAAATAAACAATCACATTGTGCGATGAGACGGTTGATTTCTTGAGAATAGATTTTTTTGATCTGATAATGTCTGTGTATTAAAGCTTTCAAGTCTTGATATCCGTTTTTGTTTTCAAAAACATTGTCATTGACATACTGAACATCAGAATCGGTCCCAATGATAGTTGAAATAGTTTGAGCATCTAAAGGATCTGATTTAGCAATGTTATGGGCTTTACGCCACTGATTGACAAAATCAGTATTTAAAAATCTGATGCTTTCATTATCGTTAAGATTAGCTTTAATAAAGTTATAGACATTAGTAGAATAGATACCAGTAACTTCTAAAGCAAAACAGATACTGGTACAATTATCATCAGAATAACTTCTAACAGTATCTAAAAAAGAAGTAACTTCTGATTTAACAAATTTAAAAGATAGTTTTTTTCGTAAGAATTTAGGTTTAACAGATCTACGATCACAAACCTTGAGGATAGCAGCATCTGCTTTGCCTTTAGAGGCGTCCATGCCAACGTAAAGAATATAATTGTTTTCCATAAATAATGACCTTCTTTCATATGTAATCGGTATTGAATTGCACCTCTAAATCAAGACAAACGCAACCTCGCAAATACGGAGACAAGTGTAGAAACACTGCTGCAACAAACTAATTCGGGTATAAAGTGATGTCAAGATTAAAGGATTAAGTCTTTGTGAAGTGGACGTACATGAAGTAGCCACAGGGAGTGAGAATAAAACCTTCATTCAAAACAAAACTATTATCTTAAAATTAGAATGTACAATCAATAATGAATTTAATAAAAATCATTAAATGATTACGTACATATTATACGAGGGAGTGATTAAATGATAAAAGCAGTATTTTTTGATATCGATGGAACTTTGATAGACCACGATACTAAGATGATGCCTGATAGTACTAAAGAAGCATTAGCTTTATTACAAAATAAGGGGATTAAGGTTTTTGTTGCTACAGGTAGATCACCAATAAATTTGGATGTTGTAAGAAGTAATTTTGCATTTGATGGTTATCTATGCTGTAACGGACAATATTGTTTTAATAATGAAGAAATAATTTATGAAAAATATATTAATAATGAAGATTTGAAAACATTATTGCCATATATTAATGAAAATAATATCCCAGTATTATTTGCTGAGGTGACTAAAAGTTACAGTAATATTCATAACTACTGTTTAGATGAAAGTGCTAAACATTTAAATGATGAACGTTATCCAATTAGAGATGCAAAAGATATTGTAAATCAAAAAGTTGTGCAAATGATGGCGTACATTGATGAAAAAGATGATCAGGAATTTTTAAAGTATGCACCTCATTGTAAATCAGTTCGTTGGACACCACGATTTGCTGATATTATTCCAATTGATGGTGGTAAAAATGTTGGAATTGATAGAATTATTGATTATTATGGCATTTCTTTAGATGAAACAATGGCTTTTGGTGATGGTAATAATGATATTGCTATGTTGAATCATGTCAAGATAGGGGTAGCTATGGGAAATGCTGATATTAGTGTAAAAGAAGCTAGTGATTTTGTAACTAAGTCTGTTAATGAAGATGGTATTTATTTTGCATTAGAAAATTTTTCATTAATTTAAAGTATAAATACTAAAAAAATTATGCTAATATATATAAGAATATTGAAAAAAACTTGCACGGTAGTTACTACCGTGTGTTATTTTGATTTGGGAGGTTATTAGATATGGAAAGGACAAAAAAAGGTTTTTTTAATGCGGATGTAGATTTATTACATGGACCTATTTTTAAGTCACTGGTTATTTTTGCAATACCATTGCTCATTTCTAATGTTTTTCAACAATTATATAATACAGTTGATACAATGATAGTAGGAAATTATTTAGGGGACGTATCATTAGCAGCAATTGGTTCTTGTACATCTATATATGATTTATTGGTGGGATTTGCGCTTGGAATTGGAAATGGATTATCAATAGTAACCGCTAGAAGTTTTGGCTCTGGTGATCATACATTATTGAAAAAATCAGTAGCTAGTTCAATTGTTATTGGAGTTGTATCGTCTATTGTAATTACAATAATAGGTACAATTATTTTGCATCCATTGTTAGTTCTACTAGATACACCTGCAAATATAATTGAAGAAGCATATAGTTATATTTCAGTAATTACTTTGTTTATTGTAGTAATGTTTGCTTATAATCTATGTGCTGGTTTAATGCGAGCAATTGGAAATAGTTTTATGCCATTAATATTTTTAATTGTTTCGTCATGTTGTAATGTTGTTTTAGATATATTATTTATTACATCATTTAATATGGGAATTCAAGGAGCTGCTGTTGCTACAGTTATTTCTCAAGGAATTTCAGTTTTATTGTGTATTGTTTACATTATGAAGAAAACAAAAATCTTAATTCCTTCAAAAGAACATTTTAAAGTTGATAAAGCTTTATATAAAGAATTAATTGGTCAAGGATTTTCAATGGGATTCATGAGCTGTATTGTATCAGCTGGTTCTGTAATTTTACAATATGGAATCAATGGATTAGGATATTTAACAATTGCTGGTCATACAGCAGCGAGAAAATTATATATGTTCTTTAATATGCCTTTTACAGCAATGGCGATGGCTATTTCAACCTTTGTTTCTCAAAATAAAGGGGCTGATCAAGGAAAAAGAATACGTCAGGCACTTAGATATGCTTATATTTATGATGTTGTTTTAGCAGCGATTGTTACAATTGGATTATTATTATTTGCCACTAATTTAGTACAATTAATCTCAGGTTCTACAGAACCAGTTGTTATTAATAATGGTTCATTATATTTAAAAATTGTAGGACCATTTTATATGATTCTAGGAATTTTAATGCAAACGCGTTATGCTTTACAAGGAATAGGTCAAAAAATGTTACCGTTAATATCAAGTGTAATTGAATTTGTCGGAAAGATTATTTTCGTAATTGCATTTATTCCTCAATTTGGATATATGGCAGTTATTTTCTGTGAGCCTGTTATCTGGTGTGTGATGGCGATACAATTAGTATATTCATTTTATTCAAATAGCTATATTAAAAAATTTAAATAAAAAAAGCAGAAACTGCTTTTTTTGTTAATTGGTACAGGAAATGGGACTTGAACCCACACGAGAAATCTCACTAGAACCTGAAACTAGCGCGTCTGCCATTCCGCCATTCCTGCATTTACTAATATTATACGCTTTTTAAAAACAAATGTTAATTAAATTGTGATATTTTGATATAATATAGCAAACGAATGGAGGGGTATAGAATGAGTATTTTAGATATAAATATTCCAGTGAATTATTATTTTGAAGAAATTAGTAAAATTCCTAGAGGTTCATACAATGAACAAAAAATAGCTGATTATGTTGAAAATTTTGCTAAAGAACATAATTTACGCTATGTACGAGATCAAGTTAATAATCTTATTATTTATAAAGATGCAAGTGCAGGATATGAAGATCATGAAGCAATAATGCTACAAGCCCATATGGATATGGTAAATGAAAAAAATAAAGATAGTGATCATGATTTTGATAATGATCCTTTAGATTTGTATATTGATGATGGTTTTATAACTGCTAAAGGAACAACATTAGGTGCTGATGATGGTTATGGAGTAGCGTATATGTTAGCGTTATTAAGTACTGATAACGTTAAGCATCCACCATTGGAATGTGTTTTTACGGTTTGTGAAGAGGTTGGCTTAGATGGTGCTTTAGCATTTGATGGCAATTTAATTAGTGCAAATAGAATGATAGGTTTAGATAGTGAAACAGAAGGGGAAACTTGTACTACTTCATCAGGTGGTTGTGATGTTATGGTTGATAAGGATTTACATTTTGTAGATAATACTAAACCAATATATGAATTAATGATCAAAGGGTTACAAGGTGGTCATTCTGGACGTGAAATTTCTAATGGACGTGGAAATGCTAATAAATTAGCTACTAGAGTAATGTATGGTTTTATTAAAGAAAAGCTTGATATTCAGCTTATTGATATTGAA
>CALUUL010000102.1 GCA_944323945.1 Candidatus Gastranaerophilales bacterium | reverse complement strand
CTTGCTAAAACATGCCAGTCAAGAAAAATAAGACGTTTTAAAAGATTTTTTTAAACAATTGTTAACAATATAACTTTCTCTTTTTTTCTTATTGGTCAAAATTCCCAAAATCATTGGCTTAGCCTGTCAAGTCCCAGAATGAGAAAAACTATTTTAATCCATAAATTATTTTAAATTATATAATTTATTTCAATCTCAATATTTTTGGGATTTTTTACCAAATTCTAAAATTTATCTCAAAAATTATAATTTACTATATATTTTGCGTTAAACTATTCTTATTTATCTGTTATTTATAACACTCAAAATTAGCAAAAAACTTAATTAAATGATATAATTTTCTGCGTTATGGATATAAAATCTTTTCATTTAAATAAACAAACTAAATATATTTTGATTGAATTATTATTGGGATCTTTAATCATTGCCACAATTGCTGTTTTTGCTGTAAATCATATTCAAAACAAAATGGATAAAACATATTCCGGGTTTGCACAACTTATGACAAAAACTTTGGCAATCCAAACATCAGGGTTTGAAAAATTTCCTTTGAAAGAAAGAGCAAAACTTCTTGCTAATGAATATAAACCAATTTTGGAAAGAAGCAATGATATTTCTTTTATTGAATACAAAAATAAAGACAATATTATTATATATTCTTCTAAAAAAGATTTTCCTATTGAAGATAAAGATACAGCATTAAATGTAAGTTCACCAATTATATATAGAGGAGAACTTACAGGTTATGTTAATGTCGGAATGACTGGTAACGGCATAAAAACAATTTCTATAACTACAAAAAAATCTTTATTCGGAATTTTCATTTTAACCTGGTTTACATTTGCTATAATTTTACTTTCCAATATTTTTCTTGTTTCAAAAGAACTTAGAAAAATTTATGATGGAGTCCGTCAAATCGCAATCGGTAAATTCGGATATAAATTAAAATCAGAAAATATGGCAGAATTAACAGAAGCTTTTAATGATATGTCTAACGTATTATCAAAATATGAAGAACAAAATATTGAACAGCTAACTCTTGAAAGAAATAAATTAGAAGCTATATTAATGAGTATCATTAACGGTGTAATTGTATGCGACAATTTTGATAATGTTGTACTTGCGAACTCCATGGCATTAAAAATGCTAGATATCGAAGAAAATAAATTTATAGGAACAAAAATACAAGATTTTATGGATTCTCACGCTCAAAAATGTTTCGCTGAGAAAATTGAAGAATTTAAAGATACTCCGTTAAATATAATTGAACAAAAACCAATTGAATTTAATATTGAAGTAGGCAAATTAACCATAAAATCAATGATTTCGCCTATGTTTTCCAAGCAACAGGATTATGTAGGTTATATCATTGTGCTTATTGACATAACAAGAGAGACTGAAGTTAATAAATTAAAAAATACATTCATTTCAAATGTTTCTCACGAACTAAGAACACCTGTAACTGTATTAAGAACATACATTGATACCTTGTGCAACAATGCTGATGATTTTGATGAAGAAACAAAAAAAGAATTTATGCAAACTATTGATACTGAGGCTAAAAGACTTCATTCTATGGTAAATGAAATTTTGGACTTTTCAAGGTTAGAATCAGGCAATGTAATTCTAAAAAAAGAATATTCAAATCTTGTTGAATTAATACAGCAAAATATAAACTCTATAAAAATTTTGGCAGATGAAAAAGATATAAAAATAAATTTCGAACAAGAAAATAATATTCCAACTATACCAATAAATATCGAAAGTATGGACAGAGTTATAAGAAACCTATTATCTAATGCTATTAAATATTCATTAAACGGCAAAGATATTTTAGTAAAAATAAAACAATCTGATGATAAAAATTTTGTTGAGTTTTCTGTAAAAGATAACGGAATAGGAATAGCAAAAGAACATTTAGAAAAGATATTTGACCGATTTTACAGAGTAGAAAATGCCACACACACAATAAAAGGTACAGGGCTTGGTTTGCACCTTGTAAAAATGACTGTAGAAAAACACCACCATGGAAAAATAACAGTAACAAGTAAAGAAAACGAGGGCTCTGTATTTACTGTATATCTGCCTGTTAAAATAGATGAGAGTGAATTGGCATAAAATAATATTTAAAAACTTATTACTTTTTCTTCCTTGGGTTATGTTCAATCATTCCATCATATAAATAATTCTTACCTACATATTTATATATTCCTCTTGCTATATATAAGAAATAATGTGTTTGTTTTTTATAATCTATACCGCTATTTTTTCGATTATAACAATAATCAGATGGAATATAACTATCCATAGATCGATTATGTTCTTGACTTAATTTCGTTTTAAACCATCTTGTTGAAAATTCATAATTCATTGGCATTGATTTAACAAACTCATCAATTTCTTCTATAATTGACATATTTCATCCTTTTTATAAATATTTTGATTATATATTAACATATTTAGAATTTATAAATTTATGTTTTTTCAATTCTACCTAAAAGTTTAATATTTTAGTTTTAGTTTTAATTATAATATCTTTTCAAAAACATCTTATGATGGTTTTGAAAAATGCAACTCTATATGAAGTTTCGTAATTTTGTTTATAGAAACAATATTGAAGCTTTGTCTGTTTGAGGACGAAGTCCGAGTTACAAAGCTTTTGGTTGAAATTAACAAAATAGAAACGGAATATTAAGTTGCTAGCCTTTTGGTACTTTTCTGCAATGAGAAAAGTACAATATAAAATTATTTGTCTTCTTTTATTATAAGTCCATTTAATTTTTCAATTTCATTAAATAGATGAAAAAAACATAACTCACACTTTTGCATACAGCTATATACCTTTTCTATGTCTATAAATTCATCTTTTAATCGTTTTAAAAATTCAGGATTTTCTTTTAACCTTTCAATACTTATTAATAAAATATTTGCTCTTATTGAAATAAAAATTGCCTGTGTCCATGACTTTTTTAGTGTTTTTTCTATTATTTTCATTAAACTTTTTCCTTATGAAAAGTTTTTAACAATGAAATCAGTATGTTTTTCTATAATTTCATTAAAATTTTTTTCTAATTCTGATTTGTTCATATTTAACTCCTTTAATTTTTGTTACAATCAAAACGACTATAAGAACGAGAATGCGTATTATAACACGTTAGATATATCAAAATACGATTAATATGTCAATAAAACGATTAAAGATATAATATTAATATGACAGTAAGAAAAGATATAAAAGTTTTATTAGCTGAAAGCAATGTAAAATTAAAAGATTTGGCAGTTGAAATGAGTAAAAAGATTGGCAAAAAAATTACTGCTGACAATATTTCTCAAAAGTTAAGAAAAGGCACCTTAAGATACGACGATGCAATGATTATTGGTGATATCTTAGGTTATGATTTAAAATTTATCAAAAGAAATTAATCCAATTTAAACTGTTTTTGGTAATCTTCTTTTCCTTCAATATTACTTTGTTCGGCTTTTAACAGTACAAAGTTTTCCAAAACTAATACATCTAAGTCCGTATACATAAAGCATTTATATGCATTTTCCGGCGTATTGACGATTGGTTCTCCTCTTATGTTAAAGGATGTATTTACTATAACTGAACAATCTGTAAGTTTTTTAAATTCATTAATTATATTCCAATATCTGGGATTAATCTTTTTTGAAACCGTTTGAATTCTTGCTGAATAATTCACATGAGTTATAGCTGGAAGTATAGAACGGTATGCTTTCAATTTATCAATACCTTTATAATTTTTTTCTTGTTCGCTCAATTCAGTTTTAATACTATCTGAAATTGGCTGAGTTAAAAGCATATAAGGTGATTTTTTTCCTGCTTTTATATCAAAGAACTTTTCTACATCTTCTTCCAAACAGCTCGGTGCAAAAGGTCTGAATGATTCACGTTTTTTGATAGCAAGGTTTAAATTTTTTTGCATTTCTCTGTTTCTCGGATCAGCAAGAATACTTCTATTTCCTAATGCTCTTGGACCATATTCCATTCTGCCAGCAAAATGTCCTATACTTTTTCCTTCAGAGATATATTTTGCAATTATCTTTGTTAATTCTTCCTCTGATTCGTATCTTGTATATTTCGCCTTAAATTTGTTTAATGTCTCTATTATTTGTTCATCAGAGTACTTAGGTCCTAAAAGACTTCCTTCTTGAGAATCATTTAGATTTACAATTCTTTCATTTTTAAGAGCCATATAATAAACTGCTAAAGCTGCACCCAAAGCACCACCCGCATCACCTGCTGCCGGTTGAACCCATATATTTTCAAATGGACCATTCTTTAATATATTTCCGTTTGAAACACAATTTAAAGCACAACCACCCGCAAGACAAAGATTTTTTAATCCTGTTTGTTTATATACATAATTCGCCAGTTTTAATATAATTTCTTCCGTAACTGCTTGTAAGCTTGCAGCAATATCCATATCATTTTGCGTTAATGCTGTTTCCGGCTTTCTTGGTGGACGGTTAAACAATTTTTCAAATTTTTTATTAAACATATAATCTGTTGTACAATAGCCAAAATAATCCTGATTAAGCCAGAAAGACCCATCTTCTTTTACATCAACAAGATTTTCATATATTAAATCTTTATATATAGGTTCTCCATATGGTGCAAGTCCCATAACTTTATATTCACCTGAATTAACTTTGAATCCAAGAAAACCCGTAAAAGCACTATATAAAAGTCCTAATGAATGAGGAAATTCTATTTTCTGCTTTATTTCTATTTTATTACCTTTACCAACGCCCCAGGTTGTAGTATCCCATTCGCCAACTCCATCCAAGCACAAAATAGCAGCTTCTTCATATGGAGAAGGGAAAAACGCACTTGCACAATGAGATTCATGGTGAGTTGTAAAATATATCGGACACTTTAATCTCTTTTTAAAATATTTATCAATTTGAGATGGAATAAATAATTTTGTATTCAACCAAACAGGCATAGCATTTATAAAACTTTTCATACTTTTTGGAACATATGCCATTGCTGTTTCTAAAATTCTTTCGAATTTGACAAAAGGTTTTTCATAATAAACAACACCATCAAGCATCTCTGGAGTTATGCCTGCTTCTTCCAGACAGTAATTAACTGCATTTATAGGGAAATTACTGTCTTGTTTTATTCTTGTAAAACGCTCTTCCTGTGCTGCTGCTATAATTTCACCATTTTTTATAAGTGCTGCCGCACTATCATGATAATATGCACTAATTCCTAATAAGTATGTCATTACACCTCTAAAATTGATATTCGTAATCTGTATTTTTATTTTCATTATCCAGCC
>CALUUL010000101.1 GCA_944323945.1 Candidatus Gastranaerophilales bacterium | reverse complement strand
CGTTTTAGAAATATGATGTCATATTCTGTTGAAAAATGGGATATTCTTCCTCTTGATGATATTGATTTTGATTATACAAAGGAAGAGTATACAGATATGGAAATTGAACCGAGTTTACCGTCTGTCTTATCAGAATTAGTTCCTCTATTTATATCAAGCATAATTTTTCAAGCTATGTTAGAATCTATAGCAAGTGAGTTAGCATCAAGAATGACAGCAATGTCTGCAGCTTGTGACAATGCCGAAGAAATGATTCAAATGTTGACTATTGATTATAATAAGGTTCGTCAAGCGATGATAACTCAAGAACTGACAGAAATTGTTGGTGGTAGTGCAGCTATAAATAAGTAAAAATGTAATATGCAAAAATGGAAAAAAATAATATTGAGTGTTCTTTTTTGTGTGATTTTCTGTAGCACACTGTATTATTCTGCTCTGCTTATTGTTCCGAATGTTGTTGATTTAAACAAATATAAAAATACAGTTTCTGAATCTATTGAAAAAGAGACAGGATTTAAAGTTTTATGTGAAGATATTTCATTCAAAAAAAGTTTAACTCCTTATTTAAAAATTCATATGTTTCATACGCTTGTTCTTTACCCTGATAATGAAGTTTTTCTAAAGTTAAAAGAAGTTGATTTAAAAGTTAAAATATTTCCGTTAATTTTCAAACGAATTGTTATAAAGGATGCAAAATTAACAAGACCTATTATTAATATTACTTTATACAAGGATTTTTCAACTTCCCTTGAAAAATACATAAATTTTAACAACACTATAGATACAAATGGTTTTAAACTTGATAATTTTCTGCACGATACAGTTTGTGAAAGATATAAGATTAAATTTAATGATGAATCCATAAATAAAACATTTTATTTAGAGGGTGATAAATTACTTTTGAAGAATTTAAAATTGAATGATAAAGCTCATTTTGCATTAAAAGGTGCACTTTATGAGAATAAAAATGAATATATAAAATATGATATTGATATAATTTCATCATTAAATACAGAAAAACCTCAATTTTCATTTTCTCCGTTTAAAACCATTTTCGATTCTAATGTTAAGGGAAATATATTTGGTCATTTAAAAATTGATTCAGATAGCAATGTATATGGAAAACTCAATGTTAGTGATCTATCATTAAAACTTGATGATGTTGTTTTATCAAATAATAATCTTGATTTAGTTTTTAATGGTCAAGAAGTTAAAATTGATTCAATACTTCATACTTCGAAAACTGATAGTGCCGAATTAAAGGGGATTTTTGCATTTGGCAAGAAAAAATCAATTGAGATTACAACAAAAGCAAAGAACATTAATTTGGCTAATTTGACAAAAATAATTTCAGGTGTCACGGAAGTTTTAAATGTTCCAAATCCAATGAAAGATATAAAAATTACAGGTTTATTGGATGCTGATTTTCAGTTAAGTTCTGATTTTAAAAAATTAAAATCTTTAGGCAATGCGAGAGTTTTAAATGCTTCTGTAAAACAAAATTCGCTGCCATTCTCTGTTTCAGGAATAAATGCATTTGTTAACTTCAACAATAATAAAATATTAATAGAAAAAGCTGAGGCTCTTGTAAATAAAACTCCTGTAATTATTAGTGGTGTTGTTAATGAAGATGTTTCTTTTGATATTAATGCTTCTTCAAATGATTTGAATTTGAATAATGTAGTTAATTTGTTTGATATAGCTAAAGATTTGCCATTTGCGATAACAAAAGGTAAAATGTCTTTTAATTCAAATATATCTGGAATCTTAAACAAATCATATAATCTAAAATCAGATATAAATATAAAGGATTTGTCTATAAAAGACAGGCATTATAATATACCAGTTTTAGCAAATTCTATAAATATTAATTTTTCTGGAAACGATAAAAAATATTCAGGTGAAGTACTTTGTAATAATGTTTTAGTCAGTTATAAAAATAGAAAAGTATCATCACAAGAATTTAAAGTTTTATTTGATGAAAACAAAATCTCAATACCTGAAAATATTCTTTCATCACCAAATGCGCTAAAAGTTTCAGGAATAGTAAATAATTATAGAAATAAACCAATAGGTCAAATTAATTTGCAAGGTAATATTTTAGCTTCTGAATTAGCAGAATTTCTTAAACCTGATGTTAAATTGCCATATAAAGCACAGGGAAAAATTAGTTCAACGGGGAATATTCAATTCCAAGGTGATGGTGTAAATATAAAAGCCAATTTAAAAGCTAATGAAAATAATTATATATCATATTTGGTGATAAATGAAGTATTTAAAAAACCATCTTTTGTGAATTTTGAATGCAGTGTAAATGGCGAAACAGTAAATATTAAAGATTTATCATTAAATGAAGAAAACCCTAATAAAAATAAAAAGATAATAGGTTTAAATGGAGAAATTTTGCTTGATAAAGAAGCTCATTTAAAAAACTTAAGAGTAAATATCCCTGATTCTTTAACTATAGCAACAAGCTTTTTGGGAGGAGAAGAAATTTCTCTAAAAGCAAATTTGCTATTAAATAAAAAGATAAATTCTCCGGATATAAGTGGTAATATTAAGGTTTTTAAGTATAATTTGAAAAAGTATCTTACTTCTTTAAAAAATGTAGATATTAGTTTTGCAAATAATAATATTCGAGTTTTAGCTCCAAACGTAACAGTTAATGATTCAATATTTAATTTGGTTGCTGATTTATATCCTAATATTGATTTAAATAATATAATTGTTAAAAATCTACAATTGAATTCTTTGAATTTAGATTTAAATTCAATGTTTTCTATGATTCAGAAAGAAAGGAATCCTTTTGCAGAGTCAAAAATTACTGTAGAAAAAGGTATTATTACAATAAATAATTTAAAAATGTTAGATTTAAAGGCTCGAGATATCAGTTCCGACTTTAAGATAGAAAAAAATATCCTAAAAATGACAGATATTGCCGCAAATTCATATTCAGGTTTTATAAGCGGAAAGGCTTATTATGATTTATCAAATGGACATTTAAATTTTGATATTTCAGGAAAAGGTATAGATATAAAAAATTCTTTGTATGATTTATGTAAAATAGAAGATAATTTGGCAGGAAGGTCTGATTTTAATGCTAAACTTTCTATGAATACAGGTGATTATAATACGGTATTAAAATCACTAAACGGAAATATTCAATTTAATGCTACTAACGGCAGAATGGGTACATTAGGCAAGTTTGAATATTATTTATATGCACAAAACTTATTATACCATGGCATTTTGAATGCAACATTAAATAGAATAGCCAATACAATAGTACATGATAATACAGCTCAATATAGAGTTGCAAATGGAAGTTTGTTGTTTCAAAATGGTTATATTCTTACTGATGGTATTCAAACAACCGGAACAAATATGAGCTTGTTTATGAAAGGCAGACATAACTTATTAACAAATCAAGCTAATATAGATATTTATGGAAGAATTTCAGATGAGATAAGAGAAAAACTAGGATCATTTGGAAATGTATCAATATCAGAGATGGTTAATGGTCAAAAAGGAAAAAAAGATGTTACTTATAGTGTAATACCACAAAGTGTAATGGAAAAAATTCCTGACTTATACAGTCAAAATGGAAGTAAAACAAATACATTTAAAGTTAATATATATGGTAATATTAATTCTTTAAATGCTATAAATTCATTTATGTGGACAGTTTCGGATCATTATAAAATCGAAGATCAAGAAAAAATACCCGATTTTTCAGATATGACACCAAGTTTATAAAGTAAATTAATTTTCGTTATTTTCAGAAACTCCACATTCTGAGTGTTCTTCTATTTCAACTTTAGATATTAATGCTTTACCAAAAAATGGAAATGTTTCTTCTTTTTGTTTTTCAAATTGTTTATTAAATTCTTCCATTTTTGTATAATTAAATACATTTTCCCATCTTGCAATAACAATGGTTGCGACGCAATTTCCTATTAAGTTAACTGTAGTTCTACCCATATCTAAAATTTGGTCTATTCCAAGCAAGATTGCAACACCAATTAAAGGATATCCAAAACTGGATAATGTACCAGCCAAAATAACTAATGCAACTCTAGGAACACCAGCTATACCTTTACTTGTTAGCATTAAAGTTCCCATAACGAATATAAGTTGCATTGGTGATATTTCAATTCCAACAATCTGTAAAGAAAATAGCATCGCTAGGGCTAAATATAAAGTGGAACCGTCAAGATTGAATGTATATCCAGTTGGCATTACAAATCCTACTATATTTTTAGGAACTCCAAAGCTTTCCATTATTTTCATAGCTTGAGGAAGTGCAGCTTCAGACGTAGCAGTAGTAAATGCCAATAAGGCAGGTTCTCTTATTGCTCTTATAACTGAAAATACTGAAATACCAACAATTCTGCAAGCAACATTCAATATAAGAAATAAGAATATTATCAATGCGAAATATAAAGATCCGATAATTTTGGCATAATTTACCATAACACCGAGACCACTTTCTGCAATTGTATAAGAAATTGCTCCAAAAACTCCGAGTGGTGCAAAATTCATAACAAATTGTGTAAATTTAAACATAACTTCAGATAGCGAAGAAATACAATCCAAAACAGGCTTTGCTTTTTCACCAACCGCACAAATCGCTAATGCAAAGAAAATTGAGAAAACAACTATTTGAAGCAAATCACCATCAGCCATAGCTTTAATAATACTAGCCGGAACTATATTTACTATCATATCTACAAATGAATTATGGCTATTTTCAGCTGCCATAACAGAAGCAGTATCTAACATGTTTTGAGATATTGTTGTAGAAAAACCGTCCCCGGGTTTAAATACAAATCCAACCCCCAGACCAATTATTAGTGCAAAAGAAGTTGCTATAGCAAAATAGACTACTGTTTTTGCACCTAATTTGCCTAAAGAGTTTATATTTCCGTGCGATGCTATCCCTGTAACAACTACAGAAAATAACAAAGGAGCAATAATCATTTTTATCATATTTAAAAAAACATGAGCCAATGGGTGCATTTGTCTTCCGATTTCAGGGAATTTCCAACCCACAAGTATTCCTAATACTAAACTTAAAAAGATGTATATAGTTAGCTTTGATGTTTTCATTAATGATTGTTCCTATGACAATTATAACAGAAAAAAAAATAAAAAATTTCTCTTTTTTGCTAATAAGGTATTATTTTTTTACAATGTAAAGTTACACGCATATAATATTAATACGTTGTTAACGTTTAATTGTATATATTGTTATAGATTAATCTTGAAGCTTTAACTATAAATTCTTTTCCTTGGTGATTATTATA